>JAATGK010000124.1 GCA_015654715.1 Alphaproteobacteria bacterium | reverse complement strand
TGCGAATGGCCAGCGCAAGTGATCCGGCAGGACATCTTTTGGGGCCGCTGTTTCATCCCCCTTTGGTCCGTGCGGTCTATGCCACCCGGCCGGAGGACAGCCGCGGACGGCAGTTTGCCGAGGCCGAAAGCGCCACCCGCACCTGCTACCAGCGCGATCGTGACCGCATTATCCACTCCACCGCCTTCCGGCGGCTGAAGCACAAAACCCAAGTTTTTGTCGAGCACGAGGGCGATTATTACCGCACCCGCATGACCCATTCGCTCGAGGTGGCGCAGATTGCCCGCTCGGCGGCGCGGGTCTTGGCGCTGGACGAAGATCTGGCGGAGGCGGTGGCGCTGGCCCACGACCTCGGCCACACCCCATTCGGCCATGCCGGCGAGGATGCGTTATCTGCCGCAACGGCAAGTATTGGGGGCTTCGACCACAATGCCCACGGGCTGCGGCTGGTGGCCAAGCTGGAGCATCGTTATGCCGGCTTTGACGGGCTGAACCTGACCTGGGAAACCCTGGAAGGGCTGGTCAAACATAACGGGCCTTTGTCCTTCGAGACGGTCGCTGCGCTCCCTCCTCAGGATGAGGAGGATGGCGAGACGGTCGCTGCGCTCCCTCCTCAGGATGAGGAGGGCGAAAGGGCGTCTAGGGTCGCCGAGCCGATCGCGCGGTTCGATGCGCGCTGGCCTTTGGACCTCGGCACCTGGCCCGGGCTGGAGGCGCAAGTGGCGGCGCTGGCGGACGACATCGCCTATCTCAACCACGACATCGACGACGGCCTGCGCGCCCGGCTGTTTACGGTGGAGGATTTGTTTGCGGCGCCGCTGGCCGGTCCCCGGGCCGAGGCGATCGTGGCGCGCTACGGCGAACTCGAAACCGGCCGCTTCATCGGCGAACTCGTCAGTGTACTGATTGGCGTGCTGGTCGGCGACCTTCTGGAGGAGACCGGCAAGCGGCTGGCCGAGGCCAAGCCCGGTTCGGCGGCCGAGGTGCGCGGGGCAGGCGGGCCGCTGGCGGCCTTCTCGCCGGCGATGGAGGCCGAGGCGGGGGCGCTGAAAGCGTTTCTGTTCACCCATATGTACCGCCACCAGCATGTCATGACCTCGATGACGCGCGCCAAAGAGCTGATCGGCGAATTGTTCGCCGCCTTGGCCGGAAATCCGGCGCTGCTGCCCGCTGATTGGGCGAAGGACTGCGGCAGCCCGAACGATGCCGTCACCCAAGGTGTGGTGCGCGACTACATTGCCGGGATGACAGACGGCTACGCTATTCAGGAATATGGCCGCATTTTCCACAAGGACGTGCACCTCTAGCCCTGCCATGAGGCCTGCCCGTCGTGATTCGGCCGTGCCGGGGTGCTAGCTTGCCAACCCTAGATTCGGAGCAGGCCATGGCCAATTTCGACCACGTCAAGAACGACCACGACAGAGACGAGGGCGCTTTCGACGGCGGAGAGGACGGCGACGACAACGAAGGCTCGCACCTTCCGGTCGTGATCATCATCGCCATTCTGGTCCTGGCGGCGTTCGGGGGCGTGGTGTGGCTGGCTTATAACCAGGGTTTGGCGCGCGGCCGCAATGACGTGCCCGCCAGGGTTGCTGCCACCCAGACCACCAAGACCGACGATTCCGGTCTCAAGGTTTATCAGCAGACCGCCGGACCGGAGGAAGAGGGCGCTAAAACTGCCCCGGCAGCCCCGCAAGCGGCTGCTCCGTCGCCCATGCAGGCACAAGCCCAGCCCCAGACACCGGCGCCCGCGCCGGCCCAGACGCAGCCGGTCCCCGTGCAGCCCACCCCGAAGGCGGTGGTGCAGGCCGCACCTGTTGTCGCGCCCCCGCCAGCCGCCAAGCCGCAGCAATTGGCGGCCGCCAAACCCGCGAAGCCTGCGCCCCAGGATTTGGCGCCGGCGCAGCCGCAGGTGGCGACCAAACCGCCCGCTCCGCTCGGCGTGGCTCATCCGGCAGCCCCGACAGCGGTGGCGCCTGCGGCGACGCCGCTAAAGTCCGCACCCCCCAAACCCGCGACCGAGACGGTTGCCAAACCGGCCGCCGCCAGTGGCGGCTATCTGTTGCAGATCGGCGCCTACAAGTCGGAAGAAGACGCGCGCAACGCCTGGAAGATTTATCAGTCCAAGCATGCGACGCTGCTGAGCGGCTTCGGTTCCGATGTGCAGCGCACCACCCACGATGACGGCAGCACGTGGTACCGGCTGCGCATCTCCTCGTTCTCGGACAAGGATACGGCGGCGGCCTTGTGCGAGCGTCTGAAGGCCCAGGGTGCCGCCTGCTTCGTGGCGAAATAGGCGATGCAGAGGCGCGTGATCTTTGGCTGCTCGGGACCCGTACTCACGGCGGTGGAGCGGGATTTCTTCCGGGACGTGCAGCCGTGGGGCTTCATCCTGTTCGGCCGCAATGTGCAATCGCGCGAGCAGGTGCGGGCGCTGACCGATGCCTTGCGTGCGACCGTCGGCGATAGCCGTGCACCGGTGTTGATCGATCAGGAAGGCGGCCGCGTTACGCGCCTGAAGCCGCCGGTGTGGCATGCCCGTCCGCCGCAAGCCGTGTTCGGCGCGCTGCATGGCGAGCATCCCGAAATCGCCACCGAAGCGGCCTATCTCAACGCCCGGTTGATCGCCGGCGATCTTGCCGAGATCGGCGTCAATGTCGATTGCCTGCCGGTGCTCGACGTTCCGGTGCCGGGCGCCCACGACATCATCGGCGACCGCGCCTTTTCGACCGACCCGGCGGTGGTGATCGAGCTCGGCCGCGCCGTGATCGACGGGCTGCTGGAAGGTGGCGTCCTGCCGGTGATGAAGCATCTACCGGGGCATGGGCGGGCCGGCTGCGACACCCATCTCGGCCTGCCGCATGTCACTGTCCCGGTGGAACAATTATCCGCTGCTGATTTCGTGACCTTCCGCAGTCTCGCGCATTGCCCCATGGCCATGACCGCGCATGTGGTCTATGACGCCATCGATCCGAACCGTCCGGCCACCCTCAGCCCTCGCGTGGTTCACGAAGTGATTCGTGGCGAAATTGGTTACCAAGGGCTGCTGATGACCGACGATTTGTCCATGCAGGCACTTTCCGGGCCGCTTTCCGCCCGTGCCAAGGCGGCTCTGTTCGCAGGCTGCGATGTCGTGCTTCACTGCAACGGCAGCATGGACGAAATGCGGGACGTGGCTGTGGAAGCCAAACCGCTGGAAGGGGCGTGGCTGAAACGCGCCGAGACGGCCCTCAGCCATCTCGCGGGGGCCGCGGAATTCGACCGTATTGCCGCCGAGGCGCGGCTCAAAGAGTTGCTGGTGGCATGAGCGAAGAGTTGGACGACAATTTCGAGGCGATCGATCTGCCGCCGGCTGCGCCCGACGAGACGCTGGTCGTCACCCTCGACGGCTTTGAAGGCCCGCTCGACGTTTTGCTGAGCCTGGCGCGGACCCAAAAGGTCGATATCGCCAAGATCTCGATCCTGAAGCTCGCCGACCAGTATCTCGAGTTCATCGAGCAGGCCAAGCGCATGAATTTGGAGCTGGCCGCCGACTATCTGGTGATGGCGGCGTGGCTGGCCTATCTCAAATCGCGCCTGATCCTGCCGCAGCCGGAACAGAAGGAAGGCGAGCCTTCGCCCGACGAATTGGCGACGCGCCTGCGCTGGCGGCTGCTCCGCCTCGACCAGATGCGCGAAGCGGCGGCACGCCTGATGGCCGGTGACCGGCTGGGGCGCGAAATCTTCGCCCGCGGCATGCCGGAACCGGTCAATGTCGTGAAGCTGCGCACCTACAAGGACACGATGTATGACCTGCTCACGGCCTATGCCAGCGAGCGGATCAAGAAGATGCGCGGCAAGAACTATCAGCTTAAGACCTCGCCGGTGATGCTGATCGACCAGGCGCGCGAGCGGCTGGAACGGCTGCTCGGCAAAATCCCCGATTGGAGCAGCCTGCAGTCCATGCTGCCGGAGGGGTGGACCGGCGGTCCGCGGCGGCGCTCGGCCATGGCCAGCATGCTTATGGCCTGCCTGGAAGCCGCCCGCGACGGCCGCATCGAGCTGCGCCAGATGGCGCCGTTCGAAGAACTTTTCATCAAAGACAATGCCAATGAGGCACCAGCATGAACGGCGTCCTGAAGGTGCAAGAAGACCTTGCCGAAGAAACTGCGATGGTGCCGGTCAATGAAGGACAAGACGTGTCAGACGAAGGCGTACCTCCGACTTCCGATCAACCCGAGGCCGAAGAGCCCGGCTCACCCATTCAGATGGTGCCGGAAGGTTCCGAAGTAGCGCCTCAAACCGCGCCCGAGGCCGTACCTGCCGATGCGCCCGCCGCCGAGGCCGAGCTCAATCCCGAGCACCTGCGGATGACTGAGGCGTTGTTGTTCGCGGCGTCGGAACCGTTGTCGGAAGAGGCGCTGAAGGGCTCCTTGCCGGAAGGCGCGGACGTTGCTAGCTGCATCGCCGAACTTCAGAAAGTGTATGAAGGACGCGGTGTAAACCTCGTCTGCGTTGCGGAAAAATGGCAGTTCCGTACCGCCGCCGATCTGGCGTTTTTGCTGCGCAAGGAAAAGCCGGAGCAGAAGAAGCTATCGCGCGCGGCGATCGAAACGCTCGCCATCATCGCTTATCACCAGCCGGTGACGCGCGCCGAAGTCGAAGACATTCGCGGTGTTATGCTGTCCAAGGGCACGCTCGACGCGTTGATGGAAGTCGGCTGGATCAAGATCCGCGGCCGCAAGCGCACGCCGGGGCGTCCCGTCACTTACGGCACCACCGAGGCGTTCCTGATCCAGTTCGGACTGGAGAACATCTCCCACCTTCCCGGTATGGACGAACTGAAAGCCGCCGGCTTTCTCGAAGCCGTGCCGCCGTCCGGTCTCGACGTGCCGGCGCCGTCCGATCAACTCGGCCCCGACGAGGACCCGTATGACGGGCCGGAAGAGCAGGAGCTGGCGACTGGCGGCGCCGACCCATTCATGCCCGGTTCATCCGAATAATGAGAGACTGAAGCTTGGAGCGCTTTTTCCGCGGTGTCCTAACGCCGCGTGCTTTTGGCTGGGAGTCGAACCATGAAAAAACTGACCATGATCGCTCTGGCGGCTGGGCTTGCAGGCTTGGTGGTGTCGGCGGCCTACGCCGATCCACCGGCTCCGGCAAAGCCGAACCAGATTTGTATCCGCACAAGCGATATCGACAGCATGTCGTATCCGGACGATCACACCATCCTGTTTCGCATGAACGGCGGCAAGGTGAAGGTGTGGCGTAACGAGTTGCCGCGCCAGTGCTCGGGCCTGAAATTCGAATCCGGCATCGCCTGGACGATTTGGGGCGGCCAAGTCTGCTCCAACATGCAGGTGTTCTATGTGCTGCGCCGCGGCACGCCGTGCATGCTGGGAACGTTCGTCCCCGCGGACCAGCCACGCCAAGACGGTTGGGTGCCGCCGCCGAAGAAGTAAACACAACTGTCATTCCCGGCGAGCGTGATCGCGAGCGATCACGCGAGGGAAGGGAACCTAGGTCAAAACACTGGCACACAGCAGAAGAACTAACTGCACACCTTTTCGCATTCATTCATGTGCTGGCACCTGGGCCCCCTTCCCCTCCCATCCTTCGCGCTTACGCGCTACGGCCGGTCGGCCGGGGGTGACAATGACCGCTAAAAACCTTCCAGCACGATCTTGCCCTTGGCCTTGCCGCTTTCCAGAAGGGCGTGCGCTCGCTTCAGATTGGCGGCGTTGATCGGCTTCAGCACGTCGGTCAGGGTTGTCCTGATCTTGCCGCCGTCGACCAGCGCCGCGATCCGTTCGAGGATCTTGCCTTGCTCGTCCATGTCGGGCGTTTCGAACGTCGACCGCGTGAACATCAGTTCCCAGTGAATCGAAACGGCTTTGCGCTTGAAGGCGGTTGCCTCAAGGCTTTCGGGATCGTCGATCAGTCCAAAGCGGCCTTGCGGTGCGATCAAGGCAGCGATCTCGTCCACATGGCGATGGGTTTCGGTGGTCGAGAAGACAAAGCCGGGGGCACCGATATCCAGCGCCGCGATCTGCTCGGCCAGCGGCTTGCTGTGATCGATGACGTAATGGGCGCCGAGCTGCTTCACCCAGGCTTGCGTTTCGGGGCGCGAAGCGGTGGCGATAACCTTTACATCCGTGAGCGCGCGCACCAGTTGGATGGCGATCGAACCGACGCCGCCGGCGCCGCCGATGATGAGAATGGCGTTCGCCGCGCCCGGCACCGGCGTTTTGATGTCGAGACGATCGAACAGCATTTCCCATGCCGTGATCGACGTCAGCGGCAGGGCGGCGGCCTCGGCGTTCGACAGCGTCTTGGGTTTGTGGCCGACGATGCGCTCGTCGATGAGATGGAACTCGCCGTTGGCGCCCGGACGGGTGATGGTGCCGGCATAGAACACGGCATCGCCCGGCTTGAAGCGCCGGACCTGATCGCCAACCGCTTCGACGCGGCCGACCGCATCCCAGCCGAGCACTTTCCAGCCGCCTTCCGGCGCCGGTGCGCTGCGGCGGACCTTGGTATCGACCGGATTGACCGAAATCGCTTCCACCGCCACCAGCAGGTCGCGTCCGGAGGCGACGGGCTTTGCGAGGTCGATGTCGACGAGGGCGTCGGCGCGATCGATGCTGCCTGGGGTTTTGTAGCCGATGGCTTTCATGGGGGGATCTCCGGAATTGCTGCGGGCAAAAGTTGCCGCTAACCCCGCAAGAAGGCAATACGCGCAAAATTAACAGAAGGTGCAGGTGTCATCCCCGGCGAGCCCAGCGGAGCGCGAAGCGCGCGGTAGGGCGAGGGAAGGGGACCCAGGTCGTGACGGCGTAACGCTGTCAAAGATTGGTCGTGCCACTGCTTCTAAGGCCAAACGAACCCAACCACCTGGGCCCCCTTCCCCGCGTGTTTTTCGCTTTGCTCAAAACACCTGGCCGGGGGTGACAATTTGGGCCGAAACTTAGTCTTCCAGCTCCACCACAACCGCCTCGTTGTTTTCGAGGGCGATGGCGAGTTGGCCGTTCCGGAGGGCGATGGCGTCTTTGCCGAACACGTCGCGGCGCCAGCCGGTGAGGGCAGCGACACCTTCATCGTCGCCGGCAGCAAGGCGTTCGATGTCCTCGGCGTTGGCGATCAGACGCGGTGCGACGCGCGCGGCCTCGGCCCGGAGCCGCAGCAGCGTTTTGAGCAGATCGACCGCGGCGGGCGAGGGCTCGCGATGATGGCGGCGGATCATATCGTCAGGAACTTGCGGCGGCGGATTGTCCTTGGCGGCGGCCATCGCATCGAGCAGGCTTTTGCCCATCTTGGAGGCCGCAAAACCTTTCGGCACCGAGCGGATGCGTTCCAGCATCTCGCCGTCTTCCGGCGGATTGGACGCGAGTTCGAGCAGCACCTCGTCCTTCAAGACGCGATTGCGCGGTACGTCGCGGGTCTGGGCCTCGTGCTCGCGCCATTCGGCGACAGCGGCCAGCGCCGCGAGAAAACGCTTGTTGGCGGTGCGCGGCTTCAGCCGTTTCCACGCCTGGGTGGGATCGAGGGCGTAAAGCTCCTCGTTTTTCAGCGCCTGAATCTCTTCCGACACCCAGCTCTCGCGGCCGGTGCGCTTCAGCTCGGCGGAAAGCTTGTCATAGACGATGCGCAGATGGGTGACGTCGGCCAGCGCATATTCGAGCTGGCGGTTGGTCAAGGGGCGCCGGCCCCAATCGGTGAAGCGCGCCGACTTGTCGACGTCGGCATGAGCGAGCTTGCGCGCCAGCGTCTCGTACGAAGCCGCCTCGCCAAAGCCGCACACCATGGCGACGATCTGGGTGTCGAACAGAGGATCGGGAATGACGCGGCCCTTGTGCCAGAAAATCTCGATGTCCTGGCGGCCGGCGTGCAGCACCTTGATGATCTCGGGTTTGGCGATCAGCTCGAAGAACGGGGTGAGGTCGATGCCGTCGGCGAGGGGATCGATGATCGCCGCCACATCGGGCGCCGATATCTGGATCAGGCACAGTTTCGGCCAGTAGGTCGAGTCGCGCATGAACTCGGTGTCGAGCGCAACGTAGGGAGAGGCCGATAGCTCCTGGGCGAGTTCCTGAAGATCGGCGGTCGATTCGATAATTCGCATCCGCCCCTGATAGCGGATTCCCGCCCAAATGGCGCCAGACTTAATGCCTCGCGACTATGCGGCAGGGTATTGGCGCCAGGAGGACGGGGGAGGCGGCCCTCTTCGTTGTCACAGGCGTCATTTTCAAGAAAACCGCGCTTGACTTGCCGCTGGCCCGAAAACTACCCTATCTTGTGTTATGGTTCCTCAGGTGGACGACATCTGGGGCTAAGAGGGAAGCCGGTGCGCCTTAGGCAAAGCCGGTGCTGCCCCCGCAACTGTGAGCGGAGAGTTGCTGCCGATTGGATGTCACTGGCGCGTTGTGCGCTGGGAAGACCGGCAATGACGAAGATCCGTGAGCCAGGAGACCTGCCGTAACGCGAAACGTCCACGGGCGGGGTGTCCGGCTGGTCGGCTGCGGGCGATTGCTCCGCCGTCCCGCCCAACCGTCCAGAAAGAGGATCGCATGCAGGCGCAAGACGGCGCGAGTGATGAGTTGACGGTGCACGCCCCGGAGTTCGTGGTCAAACGGCGCGGCGAGCTGGTCGCGTTCGAGGCGGAGAAGATTCGCTTCGCCATCGAACGGGCGGGCAAAGCCACCGGCGAGTTTGATTCCACCGAACCCCAGCTTCTCGCCATTCAGGCGGTGAAGGTGCTCAGCCATCTCTATCGCGGGGCGCCGCCACAGGTGGAGCAGGTTCAGGACGTTGTCGAGCAGGTGCTGATCAGCGCCAATCATTTCAAGACGGCGCGCGCCTATATTGTTTATCGCGAACAGCACGCGCGGCTGAGAAACGACCGCGAAACGGTGGTCAACGTCGGCTCGTCGATCAACGAGTACCTCGACCGCAAGGATTGGCGCGTCAATGCCAATGCCAATCAGGGCTATTCGCTCGGCGGACTGATCCTCAACACCTCCGGCAAGGTGACGGCCAATTACTGGCTCAGCCACGTCTATCCGCCGGAAATCGGCCGCGCGCATCGCGACGGCGACTATCACATCCACGATCTCGATATGCTGGCGGGCTATTGCGCCGGCTGGTCGCTGCGCACGCTGCTGACCGAAGG
>JAATGK010000105.1 GCA_015654715.1 Alphaproteobacteria bacterium | reverse complement strand
CGCGGAAAAGATGCTGCGTGAGCACATCAAGACCGTGTGCAGCCGCTATTCCGACCGCATCTTCGCTTATGACGTCGTCAACGAGACGATCGCGCCCGCCACCGGTGAACTGGAAGAGTCGCCCTTCACCAAGGCGATGGGGCCGGAAGTGATCGATTTCTGTTTTCATGCCGCGCGCGAGGCCGCGCCCAAGGCTCAGCTCGTCTATAACGATTACATGAGCTGGTCGCCCAAGGATGCCGTCCATCGCGCCGGCGTCTTGAAGCTCCTGGAACGGCTCAAGAAGGCCAACGTGCCGGTCGATGCGCTGGGCCTGCAAGCCCATATCGGCTCCAACGGTATGGGCACCGCCACCGGTCTTTTGGCGGATGCCGATCAGGTCGAGTGGCGGAAGTTCCTCGATGCCGTAACCGGGATGGGGATCGATCTCGTCATCACCGAGTTCGACGTCAACGACAAATTCATCAGCGGCACGATTGCCGAGCGCGACAAGGTCGTGGCCGATTACGCTAAGGCTTATCTCGACATCGCGCTCAGCTATCCGCAGACCCGCTACATCATGGCTTGGGGCCTGAGCGACAAGTATTCCTGGCTGCAGCACACCTCGCCGCGGCCCGACGGGCTGCCCAAGCGCCCGACGCCTTACGACGACAAGTTCCAGCCGAAGCCGCTCCGCAATGCCCTCGTCGAGGCCATCGCCGCGGCACCCTCGCGTCCGTTATTGCCAATGACCACAGCATAGGAGACCACCATGGCCAGCCGGCGTGAAGTCTTGGGCGGCGTCGCCGCCGCAACGTTCCTCAGTTCCGGTTGGAGTGCCTTTGCGGCACCGCGGCCTTATCGTGTCGGGGTGATCGGCTCGGGCTGGATGGGCCGCTGCGATGTGTTCGCCCTGATGCAAGTGGCGCCGGTGGAGGTCGTCGCCTTGTGCGATGTCGACCGTGCGATGCTGGCCGATTTCACCGCCCGTCTCGCGGCCTTCCCGGATTCGGTGACGCGGCAGACCAAGACGCCGCAGCTTTATAGCGATTATCGCGAGATGCTGAAGAAGCATCGTTTCGACATCGTGATCGTCGCCACGCCCGATCATTGGCATGCCCTGCCGGCGATCGCCGCGCTGAAGACAGGCGCGCACGTCTATCTCGAAAAGCCGGTCACGATCGACATTGCCGAAGGCAAGGCGGTTCTGAATGCCGCGCGCCAGGCCAAACGTGTCGTGCAGGTCGGCACCCAGCGCCGTGCCAGTCCGCCCCATATCGAAGCGCGCGACCGCATCGTGCGCGAAGGCCGTCTCGGCACCATCGGCCATGTCGAGCTTTTCGGCTTTTATCATCAGCGCAAAGCCTCGTTCGCGCCGGTATCGGTGCCGCCCCAGACGATCGATTGGAATTTCTATTGCGGTCCGGCGCCGCTGGTGCCCTATCGCGCCGATATCCATCCCGTCAATTGGCGCAATTTCCGCGAATTCGGCAACGGCTATATCGCCGATCTCGGCGTCCATTTCCTCGACACGGTACGTTGGATGTTGGGCCTTAAGTGGCCGAACCGCGTGTCGTCGGTGGGCGGCGTGTTCGTCGACAAGCAGAGCGCTTCGACCATCGTCGACACCCAGACGGCGCAATTCGAATACGACAATTTGCTGGTCAGTTGGACCAATCGCGAATGGGCCGAAATCCCCGAGGGACCGGCCGGGGCCTGGGGCGCCAAGCTCTACGGCGACAAGGGCACGCTGACCCTTGGTTCGGTCAATTACGAATTCGAGCCGATCGCGGGCGGCAACAAGCTCAGCGGCGATCTTTCGGCCGAAATTCAGAAGTTCCCCAACGACGCCAAGCTGAAATCTTCCGATCGCCAACTGGTGCCACTGACCCGCCCCAACATGCGCGACTTCGTGGCCGCGATCGAACAGAATCGTCGTCCCGTCGCCGACATCGAGGAGGGCTATATCTCCACCTCGAGCGTCATTCTCGCCAACCTCGCGTTGGACCTCGGCCGCCCGCTCCGCTGGGATGGCGACCAGGTGGTCGGCGATGCCGAAGCCCAAAAGCGGCTTATCCGGCCGTATCGGGCGCCTTGGCTTCACCCCGCCGTGGCCTGACAGGAATAAAGCAATGCCCTCACGCCAAATTCTGACGGCCGCCGCGGCCCTGATCGTTTTGTCGGGTTGTGCCTCGTTGTCGGACCAACCGGCAAGCCCGGGAACGGTGGATCCGGCGCACGTCACGCAAACGCTGAAAAGCTTCACCGACGCCGGCAAACTGGTCGGCGCTTCGGCGCTGGTGACTCAAGACGGCAAGGAAGTCTATT
>JAATGK010000152.1 GCA_015654715.1 Alphaproteobacteria bacterium | reverse complement strand
TTGGTGCCGCCGAGATCAACACCGAGACGCATGTGTGAGTCCTCCGCTCCTGGCGCCGTGCTGGGTATGCCAGACGACGAATTCAGCGTTGGCGCGGGGGCAGAAAAGAACGCGCGGGTTCAATCTTGGACGAGCTGAATCTCGACCCGCAACTCGGCAATACTGGATCCCTTCATCTTGTCGATCGGAAGGTTCGACTGCACGATCACCGCCGCGTTCACGCCATCGGCAACGAGCGCGTCGCGCACAACATTGAAACGCGTATCGCCGAGGGCAATGCCCTTGGTCGCGCCGCCGGCGCTGAGAATGACGGATTTGGGATGTTGAGACTTAATCGCGGCCGCCGCTTTGTCGACAATGGCACGGGTCGAGGGCGACAGCTCCGAATTGCCGGGCCCGAAGAAAACTTCATATTTCGCCGGCGCATTTTCCTGCAGACCGGCGCATCCCGCCAAACCAACAAAAAGCGCCAAGAACGATGCCCGCAGCAACGGCCGATAGGTCCCGATTTTCATTTGCACCTGTTCCCCAGCAATCGCCGCCGCCATGGAGGTTACAAGCAAACCAAGCGGCAGAGCAAGGCTGCCGCGGCGGCGCCAAAGCCTCAAGCCAACGCGCGAAGGATGAAATCCCGCACTTCGGTCCAATCCTTGGCGTAGCAGTGGGCGTGGAAGTTGAAGCCGAGCAATTGCCGTAGCGGTTCGCTTTCGACGACATGCACCAGAGTCACATCCGGCGCGGCTTTGGCGACGTCGGCGAGGTTGGACGGGATGTCGTCGATGAAGAAGGTTTTGGCGCGGGCATGGGCGGCCAGGGCGCGCACGGCGGTGCCCTTGTCGGCGAGATAACCGCCGCCGCTGTCGTTGGCGATCAAGGGGTAGGCGATGCCGAGCTTGGCGAAATTGCGCAGCCGCGCCTCGGCCTGGATCGCATTGACGTTCGACAGCACGACAATGCTGGCGACCTCGGCAAGCTCCGCCAGCGCTTCGCAGGCGCCGTCCACCGCATCGAGGTGATCGAGGTTGTCGCGATACTCTTCCACCAGCGCCATGACCTCGACATCGAGCAGGCGCGATTTGTCGTCCTGGCGGCGGATGCCGCCCTCGATCCGGTACGAGGTGAGGTCAAGATAGAGGCCGCGCGCCTCCAGCCAGCGCGCGAAGCAGCCGGTAAACTGCAACAGCACGCCGTCGGCGTCGGTGACGATCAAGGGGCGGCCGGGAACGATGGTTTTGATGGCAGTGGTCAGATCACACGTCACGGCATGCTCAAAATGTGATTTGCGGCATGCAATTCGCGCGGGGCGAGGCTTTGCTCCTCGCAAAAACCGGTGGTGGTGGCATCGCCCGCGAGAATGTATTCCAGAACCGCTCGCAAAACGTCAGGATCGGTGGCCCGAAGCCTCAGTTCCGCTGCGTCGATCCCCGTATTGCGCAAGAATCGTTCGATATCGTCTTCCCGGCCGGCCAGGAATGCCAGCCCGTTCAAGGCAATCGTCTCAGCGCGTTCCCTGGTCAGTGTGTCGCGGATCAAAACTCCACCTAATCCAATTGTTTACCGCCGTATTCTCGATATTCCGACGGAATGCGCAGCCGAACGGGCTAGCGTCAAGAGAGCGTTAATACTCGCAAACTAATACTACGCAACGTGAATGCGATCGAGTCGGGTGTGGTACGCGCAACCAGGTGGTGTGCGGCGAGACCCGCGGGGTGGACCGGAGAGTTCTCATGGAAACGAAAGCCAAGACCGTTCTCATCGTCGAGGACAACGAGCTGAACATGAAGCTCTTTCACGATCTGCTCGACGCCCACGGTTACAACATTCTGCAGACCAAGGACGGCATGGAAGCGCTTGATATCGCGCGCGAACACCGTCCCGATCTGATCCTGATGGATATTCAGCTGCCCGAAGTGTCGGGCCTGGAAGTCACCAAGTGGCTGAAGGAAGACGACACCCTGAAGGCGATTCCGGTGGTCGCGGTGACCGCCTTCGCCATGAAGGGCGACGAAGAAGTCATCCGTCAGGGCGGTTGCGAGGC
>JAATGK010000103.1 GCA_015654715.1 Alphaproteobacteria bacterium | reverse complement strand
GGCGGCGCCGGCGCCACGCACACGATCGCCGAATGCATTCCACGCATCGCCGATATGCTGGAGAAAAACCACGGCAAGCCAGGCCTGCGTTTCGTCGATCGCTTCGGCAAAACGCTGCCGTGGTAATGCCTTTGGGCCAATAGAGGAGCCCGAAGGGACGCCTTCGCGGCAAATACGTGCGCTCGAGTTGGTTGGTGCGCGCTTCGTGGTACCCCACGGGCGCCTGCGCCATCCGGGCGGCGCCTGGTCGAATATCTCGAGCCTCGCCCCAGCCTCTACGATACCGCGATGCCCGCCGCGCTTAGTGCGCCACGACCGGTATCAGAATTTCGTTGCGCCGCAGGAACCACGGCATGAAGGGCGGATCATAGCGCGCCCACACCGGCGGGCCTGACGCCGTCAGATGTTCACGCTGAAGGCCGGCTTCCAATTTTGCCAGATGGGTCTGATAGCGGCTTTGCGACCAGACGCCCGAATAGCGCCAGACGGCGAAATGCTGCGCCCCGATTTGGCGCAGGCGCACTTTGCTGTTGGCCGGTATGGGAAGGGTTTTCAGGGTGAAATTTGCCGGCATCACGAATGCGATCACAAAAGAGCCCGGCGCACCGCTTTGCATCACCGGCGCGGTCATGGCGATCTTCTGTCCCGACTGCATCACCGGGGCTGTCATGGCGATGGACGTCTGCGTTGTGTTATGGCCGGAGATATAATCGAACAGCAGCCGGAACCCTGCGCTGCCTGCCGCTTCGAAATCGGACCCCACAACTGTTTCGGCGACCAGATACGGCGCGTAGTCGCGAAGCTCGAAATCGGAATACGTCTGCGTCACGCGATACGCCGGCGCATCGATCGCGAGCGCTGCGCGGCTCATGAGCGAAAGGGCGCCGAGCGCCAGAAGAAATAACCGCCACACGGTCTGCCCTCCATGAAGATTCCTTCGCAAAAGAGATGCAACACTAACATTTTCGCAACCTGATGGCCATGCCGCGCCTGCAAAAGCAAAACGGCCGCCTCCGCGAGGGAAACGGCCGTCATGCTTAGCGAGATTTACGGATTAGCGGGCGGCACCGTTGTAGGCGTAGAGCAACGCGTCCACCGGCAGCGCCACCGTGCGCGCGTCGAGCGGGCCGCTGCGGTCGAACGCAGCCAGCGAATTGCCGTCGCCCAGATGCCACGTCAGGCGCACCATCACGCCGTCGCTGTGCGTGGGCGTGCCGACATAGCCGACATCTTCATGCGTGTAGTCGGCCGCCAACGAAACCGGCACGCCTTCAAGTGGCATGTACTCCGGTCCGATCTCGAAATCGGTCCAATGCAGCGAACCGAGCGTGGTATAGGAGAAGTCGGTCTTGAGGGCGAGCTGCGGCAACACATAATAGTTGGCGCCGACGCCGTAATAGCCGCCATCCTTGTTGAACTGGGCAAAGCCGCCGCTGATACCGCCGCCGCGCGCGCGCAAGGTCAGATCCGCCACCGGATACCATTCTCCGAACACGCCGTAGGTGCCGTAATTGATGTTGTTGCCCACAGCGCGTTCCGTCTGGTAATTGCCGTTGACGCCGAAAGCGTACGCATCGTTGCGCCACGTGATCGCGCCACCCGACGTCCAGGTGTCGAGCGGAACACGCTGCGACCTGAGTTCGGAATAGCTCACGAGGCCCTGCACGTTCAGATGACTGTCGGGAACGGCGTAATTGGCCTGGCCGCCGAACGTGTAGGCGTTGTTGCCGACGCCTTTGACATCCGAATAGTCGTAGCCCCCCGTAAGCGCGCCGCTGAAACCGGTCCAATCCGTCGCGTTGGCGGATGTGGCAAGAATGGCGGCGGTCCCCAGCAATAACATCGTAAAGCGCATGTCGTACTCCATAACTGGTGTTAAGCACATGCACTTAGATAGGAACCCTCTCGCGCTCCTGCCATATACGAGTTTTTCATAATGTATTTCGATGTATTTCGGATACAGACGGAGACCACCGTCTCGCCATATTTTCGCGACCGTTCGACGCCCGGCACGATCGTCACGATACGGACGAAATGCACGCTTGCGTTGCGGCGCGGCGAAACACGCGGCTATTTTCCGAACAACGCCGCGTAGCTTTCCGGCTTGAAACTGATTTTGAGGGCGGCGCCGTCATCCCCGATCGGCCGCTTGATCATTGCCGGATTCGACAGCATCAGTTCGACAGCATCAGTGCGATGGCTTTTTCCGGAGTAAGATTTTCCTTGGCGGCATCGGGCAGCTTGCGGAAGATCGGACCGGCGCGATTGAGCACCTTCTCCCAACCCGCGACGCGGCACCGCCGTCGGGCCCGCGGAGGGCAGAAAAAAGCGCGAGAGAAATCTTTATTTCACCAGCAGCCGCTCCGCTGCTGGTGCTCGATTCTACCGTTATCATCGCCTATTTGAAGTCCGCGGCGGCAACCTCGCGCCCCGCCGCGAAACGCCGAACGGCGTGCGACTCCCTCATGAAACATCCAATTGTTCGAGGTCGGCGATCAGCCCCGGCCCGGTCGGGTTCCATCCCAGCGTCTTGCGCGTCTGCACGCTCGAGGCGGGCATGTCGTAGCCAGCAAAATTGGCGAGCCAGCCGAAAAAGGCGGGGGCCTCTTCTGCCGTGATGGATTTGACCGGCAGCTTCAGGCGCCGGCCGATGGCTTCCGCAATGGCGCGCATCGACACGCCTTCTTCCGCCACCGCGTGATATTTTGCGCCAGCTTCTGCCTTTTCGATTGCCAAGCGATAGAGACGGGCGACGTCGAGAAAATGCGCCGCGGGCCAGCGATTGTGTCCATCGCCGATATAGGCGCAGACGCCCTTTTCACGATAGATCGCGATCGCCGGGGTGATGAGACCCTGCTTGACCGGATTGTGGACCTGGGGAAGGCGCACGACCGACGCGCGAACGCCCTTCAGCGCCAGAGCCGCCGGTTCCGAAACACGGGGAAGTGGGAAATCCGGCGGCACAACATCATCTTCGGTTGCGACCTGGCCCGGCCCAACCAAACCCGCCACCCCGGTCGTAACGAGGAGGGGCTTATCGGTGCCGGTGAGAACAGACCCCAAAGCTTCAATAGCCCGGCGGTCGATCTCACAACTAGCGGCAAAATTCGACCAGTCGTGAACGAAGGCCAAATGAATGACGGCATCCGCCGCGGTGGCGCCCTGACGCAAATGATCAAGATCTTCGAGCGAGCCGCGAAGAACGTCGGCGCCACTCGCGGCCAGGGATTTCGCCCCGTCGTCCGAACGGGCCATGCCAAGAACGTTGTGTCCGGCGGCGATCAATTCCTTGACGACAGCCGCGCCGATAAAGCCGGTCGCTCCCGTAACAAATATATGCATGAGAAAATCTCCAGAGTTCCTTGAAGACAAATATGGGCACTTAGTCTATTCTGGTAAAGTAGTGAGTTTATCATAGTAAAATGGCTACCAGGATGAGCGAACACCTTGCCACGGAGAATCTGCTCGGGACCTATCTCCGGGACCGGCGCACCAAGCTCGATCCGGCCGCGCTCGGTTTTCCCGCCGGGCGACGGCGCACCCCGGGCCTGCGCCGCGAGGAAGTGGCGCAACGGGCCAACATCAGCCCGACCTGGTACACATGGCTGGAACAGGGGCGCGGCGGGGCGCC
>JAATGK010000453.1 GCA_015654715.1 Alphaproteobacteria bacterium | reverse complement strand
TTGCCTGAAGGCAGCCCAGAGCGGGCAAAGGCGACCCTTGCGGCGAACGAACAGACGCGATGGCTTGTCGAGCAGATTGACGGCCTCACGGCGAGGTTCCGTGACGTGCTCAAGCTCGACAAGCACAGCCGGTCGCCTCTCGGCTGGTTGTGGTAGCGGCGGTCGCATTGGTTGGATCAAAGCCTCTAGCTTGGGATGACATCAAATCGCCACCATGAGCGTATGTCGGTCTCGGCCAAATCGTGTCCCCGCAACCAGCCTTGGGTGGACATCCAACCTTACGGCCTCGTCATACGCTAACTAACGAATTGCGCCGCCGCCCGTGTGCCTATAATGCGGGCTGGAGCAGCCGAAGCTTGAACGATGGCCAACAAACCGATCTTTTTTGATGAAACCGGCCGCCGCGCGGCGCGCCTGTCGATGCTGGGCTGGGCGGGGGCAATCGTCTCTACCCTGTTCGGGATCGCCTTTTTGGCGTCGATTCTGGTCAGCACGAACACCGAAACACCAGATATTCAGCTCAAGCTGACCCCCAACAATCCGCTGGTCCGCCGCGCCGTCGATCCGACCAAGCTTAAGTCTGCCGTGCGCTACGCCGCCGAGGCGCGCCACCGCGAAGCTCTGGTGCGGGGCTGGAAAGACCGGCTGGCGCATCAAAAGGCCTCCTCGCGCGAACTGTCGGCGGCGCTCCGGCCCCGTCCCGACCGGCCGCTGGCGATGGGCTTCTATGATTCCTCAGACAACAACGACACCAGCTACCCGGCGCTGAAGCGGGCATTGTGGAAACTCGACTGGTTTATGCCGTGCTGGCTGACGATCTCCGGCCCCAACATGGCCCTTAAGGTCACGATCGACCATGAGGCTCAGAAGCTGGTGCAGACCGAGCGGCCGTCGCTGCCGATCCTGCCGCTGGTGCAGAACATCGCCGGCGGCGATTGGGACGGCGCCAATCTGCAGCGCATGCTCGCCGATCCGGCCCGCCGCGCCGCGCTCGAAAAAAACCTCGTCGATTTCGTCCGGACGGGCAAATTCCAGGGCTTGGTGATCGACTTCGAAATGGTGCCGGCGAGCGGCTACAACGATCTCGACACGTTCCTCAAGGAATTGTCGGCCCAGTTCGCGCCCAACGGCTGGGTGTTGGTACAATGCGCGCCGTTCGAGGAAGACACTTGGCCTTACGCCCAGTTCGCCAAGTCGATCGATTACACCGTGCTGATGGCCTACGACCAGCACGACGACGCCGACCAAGCCGGACCGATCGCGGGCGAGTCCTGGTTTGAAGAGACGCTCGACAAGCGGATGCGGGAGCTGCCGCCGAGCCGCACCATCATTGCCGTCGGCAGTTATGCCTACGATTGGAGCCGCGGCACGGAACTCGCCGATAACATGACCTTCCAGGGTGCGATGGTGGCCGCCAAGGACTCCAGCGCCCGTGTCGATTTCGATCCCAACAGCAACAATCCGCACTTCTCTTATTTCGAAAACGACCATGTCCGTCACGACGTCTGGTTTCTCGATGGCGTGACTGTGTTCAACCAGATCCACGCCGCCGACGTTTTCCAGCCGGCGGGCTACGCATTGTGGAAAGTGGGCAGTGAGGACCCGACGGTCTGGTCGGTGTTCGGCCGGCCTTACGATGCGCCGGCTCCGGCCGGATTGCGCCATATTCCGACCAGCGAAGATGTCGACTTCGAAGGCATCGGCGAGGTGCTGCGCGTCGTCGCCTCGCCGACCGCCGGCACCCGCAGCTTTGAAATCGATACCCAGACCGGCGACATCAGCGACGAGACCTACATCGGTCTGCCGACCAGCTTCGTCATCCGGCGGGTCGGCGCCCAGCCGATGACCTTGGCGCTGACGTTCGACGATGGTCCGGATCCGGCCTACACGCCCACCATTCTCGACATTCTGAAAGCGAAGCACGTCAAGGCGACGTTCTTCATTATCGGCGCCAATGCCGAAGCCCATCCGGGGTTGTTGCAGCGCATCCTTGATGAAGGCCACGAAGTCGGCAATCACACCTTCACCCATCCGAACCTCGCCGAAACGTCGCCGGAAGCCGATCGCATCGAATACAACGCGACCCAGAAACTGTTCGAGGCGCTGACCGGGCGGCGCATGGTTCTGTTCCGCCCGCCCTATCTCGGCGACGCCGAGCCGGTGAACAAGGACGAAATCATTCCTGTTCAGATCGCTCAGGACCAGGGCTATCTCACCATCGGTGTGCACGTCGATCCGTTCGACTGGCAGCAGCCCTCGCACCAAGAGATGATGGCGCGCATCCTGGCGGCGGTGACCGACCCCGATCCCGAAACCCGCGGCAACATTATTCTTCTGCACGATTCCGGCGGCGACCGCACCAGGACCGTCGAGCTGTTGCCCGGTTTGATCGATGATCTGCGTGCCCGCGGCTACAAGTTCGTGATGGTGTCCAAGCTCGCCGGTCTGACGCGCGAGCAGTCGATGCCGCGTTCGGCGCCGACTCTGACGCTTTATGCCAACCGCGTCGTCTTCCTGACGCTGAGCTGGATGGGCAGTATTCTTTATTATTGCTTCCTGGCGGCGATCTTCTTGGGGCTGGGCCGCCTGTTGGTGCTTTGCGGCTTGGCGCTCTGGAACCAGCAGCGGGCGCACCGGACGGAAGATCCGCCGGCGCCGGTAACGCACATTCCGGTGTCGGTCATCATTCCGGCCTTCAACGAAGAGAAGGTGATTGCGGAGACCGTGGCGCGCATTTTGGCCTCCGATTACCGCGATCTAGAAGTTCTGGTGATCGACGACGGCTCGCACGACCGCACGTCGGAGGTGGTGAAGGAGAGCTTCGGCGCGGTGCCGAACGTCACCCTCATCACCATCCCCAACGGCGGCAAGGCGAAGGCGCTCAATCTCGGTCTGGAGCGGGCGCACGGCGACGTCATCGTCGCGCTTGATGCCGACACCCAGTTCGATCACGACACGATTTCGCGGCTGGTGCGTTGGTTCGTCGATCCGGAAGTCGGCGCCGTCGCCGGCAACGCCAAGGTCGGCAACCGCTTCAACATGATCACGCGCTGGCAGGCGCTGGAATACGTGGTGGCGCAGAACCTGGAGCGGCGGGCGCTGGCGGCGCTGGGCACGCTCACCGTGGTTCCCGGCGCGGTCGGGGCGTGGCGCCGGCAGGTGCTGCTCGATCTCGGCGGCTATCCCACCGATACGCTCGCCGAGGACCAGGACCTCACGATCAATCTGCAGCGCGCCGGCTATCATGTGCGGTTCGATTCCACCGCCGTGGCCTGGACCGAGGCGCCGTCGTCGTTCCGTACCTTAGCGAAACAGCGCTTCCGCTGGGCTTATGGCACGCTGCAGTGCCTGTGGAAGTATCGCGACATGACCTTCAACAAGCGCTACGGCGCGCTTGGCCTGATCGCCCTGCCGCAGGTCTGGATGTTCCAGATCATTCTGACGGCTTTGGCGCCGGTCGCCGACCTGCTTTTGATCTGGCAATTGCTGACGCAATGGGTCGCGTTTGTGCAGCATGGCTCCGAATTCTCCAATCAGAACCTCGTCACCGTCGGCATCTATTATGTCGTCTTCACGCTGGTCGACCTCGCCGCGGCGGTGGTCGGTTTCGCGATGGAGAAGCGCGAGAACTGGAGTCTGCTCTGGTGGCTGATGTTGCAACGCTTCGGTTATCGCCAGCTCATGTACTACGTCGTGATGCGTTCGATCTCGACTGCCTTGCGCGGCGCCGTGGTCGGTTGGGGCAAGCTGGAACGGACGGGCACGGTCAAGACCGTCGCGCGCAAGACGCCAGCGGAATAAGCGTGACGCGACCAGCGGCGTTACTTCGGGACGTAGAAGGTCCCGAAATCGTCGCTGTGATGCAGACGATAAGACCGCATCACCGCATTGGCGACGTTCTCGCCCAGGGCATAAGGCTCGCCGGGATCGAATTGGATCACCGCATAGCGTTTGGCGGCGACGTCGCGCACCACCTCGGCGTCACTTCGGCTGCCGGTCTCGAACTGCTGGCCGACATTGAACATGTCGACCGCCGGCGGCTTGCCGGCCCAGTAACAGAACGCCAGCATTTCGCAGAGGCCCGGGCCTTTGTGCGCCGCCATGAAGGCGATGTCGCCGCGCGCGATGAACGACTCCTCAGCCACAGCATGAAAATCGAGATAGACCGCCTGCCATTCCTTGTCGGTCGCAGCGGTGAAAAGCAGCGGCGCCGCCAACACCAGCGCAGCGGCAGGCCGCATCCAGCCGGCGATGCGCTGTACCACCAAGGCCAGCGACAGGCCGAGGGCGATGTCGGCGTCGAACATCACATTCGGATCGACGCCGGCGCCGCCGAGAAAATAGCTGCCGATGGCGATCGCGACCGCAGCATAAATTGCTGCGAAGCGAACCGCGGCGTTGCGCGGCCTGACCCATGTCAGAACGGCGAGCGCGAGGATGGCGAAGCCCGTCCAGTAAAGCCAGTGCAGCAGCGCGGCGACAAGCTGGTCCACCGAATAGAGCCGCGCCGTCGCCACCACAGCGAGCAAACTCACGCCATATGCCAGCCGGAACGCGATCAGTCCGACGACCAGGAACAGCGCGCCGAACGCGGCAAGTTCGAAAGCGCGCTTGCGATTGTCAAGCAGCAGCCACAGGAACGCGGCAACCGGCAGCGCCACGACATTGTGCTTGACGAAGAACGCGGCGACGAACAGCAGCGCCGCAGCCGCAACACCAGTACGCGACGAAGGTTTTTGCGTCAGAACCAAAAGGCCTGCGATCGATACGGCATGCGCCAGCAGCTGCGGATCGTCCATGCCGACATAGTCGGTGGTGACCAGCAATCCGGCGAGAAACCACAGCGCCGGCAACACGCACACCGCACGGTCCGCACCTTGCCGCCGCGCCAGGATCGTCATCGCCAGCGCGATCGCCGCGACAGCGAGCAGCGATACCAGCCGTCCCGCCACGATGTTGTCGCCGACGATAAGGCCAACCACGCCGACGACATAGAACGACAGCGGCGGATAATTGTTGACCAGATAAGCGGCGTGCCCGGGATAAAGCGCCTGGCCGCGCATCAGGGCGGCGGTGTGATAAGCGTTCCAACCCTCGTTGGGATCGAACGCCATCGTGAGGCCGAGTACCGTCACCACCCGCCACAGCGCTATCGCACAAAGCAGACCCAGAAGGGTCAGAACGGCGACCAGTGCGAGGCGCGGCGTCGGCTTCGTCATAGCGTGGTGCAAAGCCCGGTGGGTCGTATCTTATAAAGCGAGAAGAAGCTGCCGGCATAGGCGAGGTGCATGAACGCCGGCACATCCGCCTGGTCGCCGCCGCCGTGGATCACCACGGCATAATCGAAGCGGCACTGGAAGAACTTGAGGTACGGAAACACCTCGTCGATGTCCTTGTCGTCGGCGGAGCGGCCGAGCGCCAGATTGGCCAGTTCCGTCGCGTCGGGCGGCGAGCCTTGTTGCGCCGTGGCGGCGGCCAGCTTGTCGTAAGGCGCCTTGAGTTCGACGACGTGCTGACCTTTGGTGGCGAACATCAAGGGCGTGAAGGCGCCGCGATCGACGATGGCGAATTCCGCCATGTGCCAATAAGGCGGGTCGGAGGTGTCGTTCAAGGCATCGCCGTCGAGCACGGTGAAGATCTTCGAGCCCTTGGGGATGTCGGCGATGGCGGTGCGGAATTCCCTGTACTGACGATTCTTGGCAGACCAGTCGATGATCAAGGTTGCGGCATTGACGGCGGCAATCACCACGACGAGGGTGCCGAATGCCGCGGCGAGCCGCTTGTCGACCCTGAGTTCGAGGCTGGCGAAGACGATGACACCCAAAACCGGCGGCAGGCGCATGTCGACGCCCCAGCCGCCCAGCGCCCATTCCGGCGCGATCAGCGTCAGCGTCGCCATGACCAGCACCAAGAGCTTCATCGCCGGATGCAGCCGCAACTTGCCATAGGCCAGACCCGCCAGGATCAGAATCGAGAGCCCGCCGATGACGAGATAGGCCGGATCGGAAAACGCCCATTGCGCGGCGCTGCCGAAACGGTCGCCGATCGTGTCGCCATAATTGAATTCGACGCCGCCGCCCTCGCCGCCGGCCGATTTGAAGAACAGCACCAATAACGCTTCCGGCAGGAAGATCACGAACACGGTCAGCACGCGCTTGCCCAGCGCGGCGAGATCGAACGGCCGGGCGCGCAACCCCGCCGAGATTTCGTACATGCCGATCAGCGCCGCCAGCACGCAGGCGCCGAACAGATGGCAGACATAGAGCGCGAACGCCGCCACCATGAATCCCGCCAGCACCAGCGGCGAACGCTTGCCGCGTGTTGCGATCCAGGCCGCGAAGAGCACGAAGGCGAGCCCGGAGGCGAAGGTGTAGTTGAGAAAGCCCCAGGTGAAATTTGCGTTAACCGTAAAGAGCGCGCCAGCCAAGGGTGCGACGCCGATGCGTCCAGTTATCGCGCGCTGAATGAGAGCGGCGCCCGTCACCCACATCAAGACCGCGATACTGAGGAACAGTTTCACGGCGACTTCGAGCGGCAGCACGGCAGCCAACAGCGGCACCAGAATGTCGGCGCCGAGATTGGGCAGCAGCCGCCAATGAATGGTGTAGAACGGCGACGCCTCGGCGCCGCTACGGATGAGATGGAATCCGGCCAGATGCGCCGGATAGTCCGGCATGGCGGGCGAACTCACCCACCACAACGGAAGAATGAAAAGAGCTGTGAGCAGCCCCAAGACGGCGACTGGCCAGTGACGCGATGCTTGCATGAGCGCTATGGGTCCCCACCGGCGCAAAAAGCCGGAAACGCCCTAATAGAGCGCTTTCAGGAAAAGTGGAAACCGGTTTTCCGTCCGAAAGCGCGACAAACAGAGACTCTCGCGCTTTCAGGAAAAGTGGAAACCGGTTTTCCGTCCGAAAGCGCGCCAAACTAAAAATCGAGAGCGTTTCATCGTTTCGGTGAAACGGTGAAATGCTCTAGCACGTTCAGGATGGCCCGTCACAGTGCGACGGAGAAGCCTCTGAACCGGTAATCAGACAAATCAAGCACCGGCGTGCACGAGCTCAACCTGGACCACATCGGTACGCCCGACCTGGAACGCGGCGGCGCAGATATTGAGGTAAAACTGCCAGTTGCGCAGGAAGCGGTCGTCGTGGCCCATGGCCTTGATTTCGGCGGTATGATCCATCATGCGCCCCGACCATTCGCGCAAGGTCTTGGCGTAGTCCTTGCCGAAAGCGAACTGGTCCGCCACCTTGAGGCCCGCCCGTTCGGCTTCTTCGCAGAAGCGTTGCAGCGACGGCAGCATGCCGCCGGGAAAAACGTAGTGGCGGATGAAATCGCTGCGCAGCCGGTAATCCTGGAACAGATCGTCGCGTACGGTGATGGTCTGGACCAGCGCCCGTCCGCCGCGCTTCAGCCGTTCGGCAATGGTGTGGAAATAGGCCGGCCAATATTGCTCGCCCACGGCCTCGAACATCTCGATCGAGACGATGCTGTCGAACACGCCTTTGGTTTTGCGATAGTCTTCGAGCAGAATATCGGCCGCGCCTTTGAGGCGTTCGGTGGCAAAGCGGTATTGCGACGGCGATATGGTGAGGCCGGTCACATCGCGCCCCGCCGCCACAGCTTTTTCGGCAAATCCGCCCCAGCCGCAGCCGATCTCGAGGACCGATCGCCCGCATCCGGCGATGCGCTGCAGGATGCGTTCGTATTTGTTGCTTTGGGCGTGCTCCAGACTCGCCGCGGTTTCGCCGAACAGGCCCGAGGAATAGGTCATGCTCCGATCAAGCCATAGCGCATAGAACTCGTTGCCGACGTCGTAATGGGCTTCGATGTTGCGCCTGGCGCCCGCAATCGAATTGCGCCGCATGAAGCGGTCGCTGATGACGAGCGCCATCCGGCCGAACAGGCCGCCATGGGCGAGATCGCCGAGCGCATCCATGTTGAGCAGGAAGAGCTGAACCAGCTTTTCGATGTCGTCGGTATCCCAGGCGCCGTCGATATAGTCCTCGCCGAGCGCAACATCGCCGCGCTGCACGATATGGCGCAGCACACTCCAATCGTGAATCGCGAACATTGCCAACGGTCCGGGCAGGGCGCCTTTGGCAATGTGAACCTCGCCGTTCGGGGCGACGAATGTCAGGGTCCCGCAGTGCAGCCGGGACAGAACGTCGTACCAGCGCTTTTCAACGAACGAATTGGTGATCGACAGCATGTAACCCCCCGTATGGCGTGACGTTCCGCCGCTCCTTTATAGCGCCCGGGCCGTGGCACCGGAAACCAAATTACCGGCTCCCGCGACGTTTTTGTCGCACGGTAATCTTTGCTAACATACTGATATGACGCCAATAATTTGAGGGCATCGGCTGCGGCTGGCGAACACTTGACGTTGCCGTGCGGTGCGCCCACTAACCCGCCCCTTAAAGGTGGGACCCATGACTTTCGCCAGCGCCGATTCCAAGTCCGCCCCTAGCGTGGGGCAGGACGTGCAACTCTCCGTCGTCATCCCGACCTACAACGAGCGCGGCAACGTCACGGAATTGATCCGGCGACTTGATGCGACGCTCAAGGGCATCCGTTGGGAAGCCGTTTATGTCGACGACAATTCGCCGGACGGTACCGCCGATGCGGTGAAGAACATCGCGCGCACCGATCCGCGTGTGCGGTGCTTGCGCCGGGTTGGACGCCGCGGCCTCGCCGGGGCCTGCATCGAAGGTATTCTGTCGTCGGCCGCCCCCTATGTCGCCGTGATGGACGCCGATTTGCAGCACGACGAGACCGTGCTGCCGGCGATGCTCGCCAAATTGCAATCGGGCGAATACGACCTCGTCGGCGCCACCCGTTATGTCGAAGGCGGCGATGCCGGTTCGTTCAGCGCGGCGCGCTCGAAAATCAGCCGGCTGGCCACCAAAATCACCCAGAAGGTGTTGGGCACCGAACTTTCGGATCCGATGAGCGGCTTCTTCATGATGCGCCGCGAGACCTTCGATGAAATGGCGCCGCGCCTGTCGCCGGTGGGCTTCAAGATCCTGCTCGACATCGCCACCGCCAGCGAAGGCCTCAGGATCGCCGAACAGCCCTATTCTTTCGGCGCGCGCTTTGAAGGCGAATCGAAATTCAACATGCAGATCGGCGTCGAGTTCCTCGGCCTGGTACTGTCGAAGCTGACCCACGGCCTCGTCGATCCGCGCTTCATCTTCTTTGCCATCGTCGGGGCCACCGGTGTGGCGATCAATCTTGCGATTCTCAATCTCGCCATGGTGCTGTCTCCGGCAGCGGGTTTCGAATGGGCCAAAACGGTCGCCACTGGCGTCGCGATGCTGTGGAACTTCCTGCTCAACAACAACTTCACCTATCGCGACCGCCGCCTGAAGGGTCTCGGATTGATCCGCGGCTTCATCGGCTTTAGCATCTTCGGCGCCATCGGGGCGGTAACCGATATCGGGCTCGCCTCGCAGCTTTACGTCCATCATGAAACATGGTTGGTTGCCGGCCTCGCGGGATCGGTTGTGGGCGTGCTGTGGAATTACGCCATGTCGAGCATGTTCATCTGGCGCACCAGGTAATCCGCAAAAACCGGTTTCTGGCGGCGCTGGTTTTGTTGGGCGCCGTGCGGCTGATCGCGGGCGCCGTGCTGCCGCTGTCGGCCGATGAAGCCTATTATTGGCTGTGGTCGCGCCACCTTGCGGCCGGCTATTTCGACCATCCCCCGGCCATCGCCTGGCTGATTCGCGCCGGCACGCTGCTATTCGGCCAGACCGCCTTCGGCGTCCGCATCGCCGGCATTCTCAGCTCGCTCCTTGCCACTTGGTTCGTGTGGCAGAGCGCTGCCCTGCTGCTGAAGGATAAAGACGCCGGTCCCCGCGCCGCGTTGCTGTTCAATCTGACCTTGATGGTCACGGTGGAAATGCTGGCGGCCACCCCGGACACGCCGCAGATTCTCACCGCCAGCGCCTTGCTGTGGACCCTCGCCAAAGTCGCCGCGACCGGTAACGGCCGTTGGTGGCTCGCCGTCGGCGTCGCGGCCGGGCTGGGTCTTCTCGCCAAATATTCGACGTTGTTTCTGGGCGCGGGCGTGCTGATCTGGCTGATCGCCTTGCCGCCGCTGCGGCGCTGGCTGGTCTCGCCTTGGCCCTATCTCGGCGGTGCCATCGCCTTGGCGCTGTTCGCGCCCAACATCGCCTGGAATGCCGATCACGGCTGGGTGACCATCGCTTTCCAGTTCGGCCGCATCGCCGGAAACCACTTCACCTTCAAATACCTCGGCGAGTTCGTCGGGGCGCAGGCTTTGCTGGCGACGCCGTTCACCCTGGTGCTGGGCGTGATGGGGCTGTGCGCCGCCCGCCGCCGTGACCAAGCCCGCGCCCTGATCGCCTGCCTGATTTGGCCGTCGCTCGCTTATTTCGCCGTTCACGCGCTGCACGACCGGGTGCAGGGCAATTGGCCGTGTTACCTTTATCCGGCGCTGGCCATCGCCGCGGCCGATGCCTTCACCCGCACCGATTGGACCGGCTGGCGCCGGCCGCTGGCGCAATGGTCGGCCAGACTGGCAATTCCGGTTGCCGCCGTGCTGGTCGTCGCCGGTTATGCCCAGGCGCTCTTCGGCGTCGTTCCGATGGGCCGCAAGGACCCGCTGGCCCGGCTGCTGGCGGTCGGCATGCCCGAGGTTGTCGAAGACCTCGGGGCTCTCAAAACCGCTACCGGCGCCGAGGTGATCCTGACCACCGATTACGCCTCCACTGCCTGGTTCGCCTTCTACAGCCCGTACCCGGTCGCCAGCTTGGGCGAGGACGAGCGCTGGCCCAATTCGCCGCCGCTGACCGCTGCCGCCTTCGCCGAACCGGCCCTTTACATCGCCGAGGAGCGCCGCGATCTGCACGCTTTGGTTGCCCAGTCCTTTGCCGAGGTGACGCCGGTCGCCCGCATCGACCGCCAGCGCCATGGCATCGCGATCGCCCATTACGTCGTTTACCGGGTGAGCAGCCCCAAGGGCGCATCGCTTGGCCGGATGCCTTGAGAATTACAATAAGAATACTTATTTTGAACCCGTCTCTCTCCTGACGGGAATTCCGACATGGCCGATATTTTCGATGCTGTCGTCATTGGCGGCGGACCTGGGGGCTACAACGCCGCCATCCGGCTTGGGCAGCTTGGGCTGACGGCGGCCTGCATCGACAAACGCGGCCGTTTCGGTGGCACCTGCCTCAACATCGGCTGCATCCCGTCCAAGGCGCTGCTGTTCGCGTCCGAGCGCTTTGAGGAAGCCAAGAAGACCTTCGGCAAGCTCGGCATTACCACCGAGGTCGGTCTCGATCTTGGCACCATGATGCAGCACAAGGACAAGGTCGTCGGCGAGCTGACCAAGGGCGTCGAATTTCTGTTCAAGAAGAACAAGGTCGAGCCCATCGTCGGCGAAGCGCGGATCACCGCACCGGGCAAGATCGAGGTGCGCGCCGCTGACGGTGGCGTCCGTACGCTCGCGGCCAAGAACATCATCATTGCCACCGGCTCCGACGTCATGCCGCTTCCTGGCGTCACCATTGATGAAGAGCGCATCGTCTCGTCGACCGGCGCCTTGTCGCTCAAAAGCGTGCCCAAGCGGCTGCTCGTGGTCGGCGCGGGGGTGATCGGCCTCGAACTCGGGTCGGTATGGCGGCGTCTGGGCTCCGAGGTGACGGTGGTGGAATTTCTCGCCCGCATCACCCCCGGTCTCGACGGCGAGGTGTCGAAAACCTTCCAGCGCATTCTCACCAAGCAAGGGTTCAGCTTCCATCTCTCGACCAAGGTCACCGGCGTCGAGAAGAAAGGCGATGTTCTCGCCGTCACCGTCGAACCGGCTGCTGGCGGGGCGCCGCAGACGCTTGAAGCTGACGTGATTCTCGTCTGCATCGGCCGCCGTCCTTACACCGACGGCCTCGGCCTCGACGAGATCGGCGTGGCGCGCGATCCCAAAGGCCGCGTCATTACCGACTCTCACTTCAAGACCAATGTGCCGGGCATTTGGGCGATCGGCGATTGCCGCGAAGGTCCCATGCTGGCGCACAAGGCCGAAGACGAAGCGGTGGCCGCAGCCGAGCGCATCGCCGGCCGCGCCGGGCATGTCAATTACGATGCCATTCCGTCCGTCGTTTACACCGCGCCGGAAGTGGCGGTGGTCGGCAAGACCGAGGAGGAACTGAAGGCCGCCGGGATCGCCTACAAGGTCGGGAAATTCCCCTTCAGCGCCAACGGCCGCGCCAAGACGATTCTGGCGACGGAAGGCTTCGTCAAAATCCTCGCCGAGGCTGCGACCGACAAGGTTCTGGGCGTGCACATCATCGGCCCGGAAGCCGGCAATCTGATCGCCGAAGCCACCTTGGCGATGGAATTCGGCGCGTCGTCGGAAGACATCGCGCGCACCTGCCACGCCCACCCGACGCTGACCGAAGCGGTACGTCAGGCAGCGATGGCGGTCGAAGGCTGGACGATGCAGATGTGATGCAACGGCCTTAATTCCGTGCTCTTTCCGTCATGGCTGGGTCAAGCCCGGTCACGACGATCAGGGGTTAGGATAAAGGCCTACCGGTCTGAACTAGCCTCAGCCCCAATTCGCCGCTTTGGTCTTCAGCTTGATCTTGGCGACGATATCGGTGGCGCAGATGAACAGCGTCGAGCCGTCTTCGCCGAAAGCGCAATTGGGCGTCGCCCGTCCGGTCACATTGATCAAGCCGAGGAGCTTGCCTTCCTTCGACAGGATCAAGATGCCGCCCGGCCCGGCCGCAAACAGATTGCCGTCCTGATCGACCTTGATGCCGTCCGGATTGCCCTTGGCGTGGGGCGCTGTCAGTGGCGTGAAGTCGAACAGCACCGACGAACTTTGCACCAGACCGTTGCTTCCCAGCGCATAAGCTTTCAACACCGGCTTGGCCGGGTCGGTATTGCTGACATAAAGCGTCGCTTCATCCGGCGACAGGGCGATGCCGTTGGGGCGCGCCAGCTCTTTGTCGAGCACCGTTAGCGTGCCGCTGGGATCGAGGCGGTAAACGCCGCTGAACGGCAGTTCCTTGACCGGCGAGGTGTCGCCTTCGGTCAGACCGTACGGCGGATCGGTGAAATAGATCGCGCCGGATTTGGCGATGACGAGATCGTTGGGGCTGTTGAGGCGCTTGCCCTCGAATTTGTCGACGGCGATGGTCTTTTTCTTGGTCTTGAGATCGACTCTGGCGATCGCCCGGGTGCCGGAATCGGCCATCACCAGCATGCCCGCCGCATCGATCGCGAGGCCGTTCGAGCCCGGTTCGCGCAAGGCCGGATTGGGATCGCCGGCGTAGCCCGAGGGCTTGAGAAATTCGACCGGCTGCGTGCCCGCAGTCCAGCGATAGATCGCGTTGGCCCTGGGTTCGCTGAACAGCAGATAGCCGCCGTCCTTCACCCAGACCGGGCCTTCCGTCCAGCCATAGCCCCAGCCGATCTGCTCGACTGGTGCGGTAAGGTCAACAATGGCGTCGAGAGCGGCATTCTGGCGGCGAACCATGCCGTAGGAGCCCGGCGCCGGGCTCGCCCCCGCGGTAATCGTCAAAGCGGCAATTGGCAGTGCGGCGCTGCTGGCAAGAACGGTACGGCGCGAAATCAAGGCCATGGAACCCTCCCAAACGTCCGGCGGCGCACCCTATGTCGCTCGTGCCCGCAGCGGAAGCGGGCCGTGGGTGAAACCGGCGCAATTATTTGACGTGTCTCGTCAATCGGTCGCAGGACCGCGGGTTGCAACAACCTTCTGGTAGAAGCCGCCGAAGAACGGCGTGTGGCGGACCGTCATGTCGGGCGGCAGCAGATCTTTGAGCGGCTGGCGCATGAGTGAAAGAGCGAACGGTTCCAGCAGCGCCAGGAACGGGGGCATCAGGTAACGCAGGGGATTCCACCAAGCCGGCGGACCATAATCGCAGATGACGAGCGTGCCGTCGGGCTTCAGAACCCGCAAGGCTTCGCTGATCGTCTTGGCGCGCACGTCTACCGGCTGTTCGTGCAGAAGGAAGAACAGCAGCACCTTATCATATGCGGCATCGTCCAGATGCAGCGCCGTCGAATCCATCCGCATGAGCCGCACCGGGGTGCGCTTGGGCAGCTTCCACTTCAGGGTGCGAAGCTGGATCGGCAACACATCGATGACGTCGAGTTCGCCGTCTTGCAGCGCCGCCTTTTTTGCCAGCTTGGGCGTCAGATTGCCGTAGACGCACGCGATCTGCAGCATCCGCCCCAGCTCAGGGGCGTCGAATTCGGCCAGGGCCGTGCGCCGCATCCGATTGTAATTACACAGCAAAATCAAATTGATAAGCCACAACCGATCGAACACCCGCGGGGCTTTGGGGTGCACATAAGCCCACCAGTAGTGGCGCATCAAATAGTCCGGAACCGCCACATGCTCGTGATACGAGGCCGTGGCCGCCGCGGGCTTGATGGCGTCATCGTTACTGCGGTCCATGAATCCTTCCACCGATTGTCAGCTCTGAAAATGGGGGACACGGCTGGCGCGAACAATGCGGCGGAATCGGCAGACAGCCCTGTCAGCCTGCGCAAGATGGCCGCGGGCTGTCCTCCAGGACAATCGCCGCGGCGGGTGGTTTCGCAGCGTCCGGGCGGCGTTTTTTGTAAGCAGCGTTTACAATGTGCGGCGAGATTGCGCCTCGAACGCGTCAGCGCGTCGCGCTGGCGATCTGCAAACCGGGTGACTTGTTCTCGATTACCCCAAGATGCGATTGGGCGACGTCGATGCGTCCGCTGACGCCCGCACCGATCAAGACGTCGTGGCGGCCCGCAGTGCCGATGCCGCTGCGCCGGATAACGACGCCGCGAAGCTGCGTGTCGGTCAGCGTGCGCGGTTCGCTCACCTCAGGCGGAACGATGACGCCGAAGCCGTCGGAGAGACTGTCGTCGATGCGGATATCGGAAATTCTGAGGCCGGAAATGCTTTTCCGCTGCAGGCAAATCTGCAGTGCCGCCCGCCAAGTCCAGCCGTGATCGTAACCGCCGCAGCGCACCAGATGGCAGTTCTCGACCACGGTGGTACCGCTGAAATTGTTGTCGGTGTGCTCGTCTGCGGTCGGGAACGTGGTGCTGATGAGAATGCCGCAGCCGCTGGTGATGTCGGTGAACAGGCAATCTTCCATCCGGTTGTTCGCGCCGCCGTAGATCGCACCGCCTTGCGCCAGAGACGGCAATTGGCCGGTGCAGCGGCGGATGATGTTGCCTCCCGGCGCCGCCGCCGTTTGCGTGAAACCTTGGTCGGAGGGCGCCGGCCAGATCGCGAAGCAGTCGTCGCCGGTGTTGCGGGTCGAGCAGTTTTCGATCACGCAGTCGCGCGTATCGACGCACAGATTGATGCCGTCGGCGAAAAGATTGCGCATTCGGCAGCCTTCCACCCGGATACCGCGACAGACATAGAACCACATGCCGACCTTGGTGTGCTCGATCCACACGCGTGCAACGGTGCAATTGCTGCCGCGCGCGCCGAAAATCCCGTCGTTCTGTTCCTGGTCGTTGCGGTATTTAAGCCGGCCGTCGAGCGCGAAATCGCAAAGCCGGCTGTTCGTGCCGGTCAGCTTGAAGCGCAAGCGGCGGCTCGGCTGCGGATAAAGGGCTTCGTCGCCAATGAAGGTGGTGTGCCACATGCCGGCGCCTTGCAGCGTCACGTCGGACGGCAGCTCGATATCGCCGGTCAGCTGGTAGTCGCCCGGCGGCATATAAGCGATCTTGCGGTTCTTGGCCGCCGCCGCCAGTAGCGCGCGCAAGGCTTCGGTATCGTCGCGCGTACCTTTGCCGTCGGCGCCGAAATCGGTCAGCGACAACGCGTCCGCCGGGCGGGGCAGCGGCGGGGCCACCAGTTCCAAGTCGACCAGATCGAGAATGCAAGTCGGCGCCGCGCCGGTCTTCACCAGCTTGACGACATCGCCTTGGGCCAGCTTCAGGCCTTTCAGCCGGACGTCGTCGAAGAAATGCCGCGGCTTGCCGTCGGCCGGCGCGTTGGTGAAGGGATAGTCGCCGTAATTCCAGGCGAAGCGCGACGACAGGGCGATGTCGGCAATTTTCGCGCCATTGCAATAAAGCGTCAGCGTATCGCTGAGCCCGCCGCCTTCCGGTGCATCCGGCAGCGAAAACCGCACCACCAACGCATTGGCGGGCGACTTGACGATGAATTCGACAAAGTCGCCCGCCGCCCCCAAGCTGACGCAGGTTTGGTGCGAGGCTTCGTTTTCGACCCGGAACGGCCCGTAAGCCGGCCCCAGCACCGTGCCGGAGGTTTTCATCGCCTCGGCCTGATAGCTCGTCCACGGCAGATCCGCGCCGACCGGGCGTGCCGGCTTCACCGCCGCAATCGCCGGCCCAGCGGTTACCAAAGCGGCCGTGGAAATCAGAAGTTCGCGCCGGTTCATGGAAACCTCACAGAGCGCTTTCAGGAAAAGTGGAACCCGGTTTTCCGTCCGAAAGCGCGACAACTAAGAAAACCTAAGCGACTTTCTCCGCCCGTTCCATGGTCACGGTTCGCCCCGGCACACACGGCACCGGACAGTTCCAGAGGACGAAGCAATGCGTCTGCCGGTTGGACGCCTCGGCCGCCACCGTCACTGTGTCATGCGTGATGTGAACCGCGAAATGATCGCCCTTGTAAGTCAGATGGAACGACAGACTGTTCCAGCTTTTGTACAGCCGCGGCGTGATGGTGACGCGATCGGGCTCGGCATGGACGCCGCCGAAGCCGAACACCGCTGTCATCCAGGCGCCGCCATTGGCCGCCGGGTGCGAGCCGCCCATGAACACCGTACCGACATAGACTTTGTATTTAGCGTCGAGGTCCAGCTTGGCGGTTTTGAGGAAATACCGGTAGGCGACTTCGAGATCGCCGAACTCGGCCGCCACCAAGGCATAGGCGCTGGCCGACAGGCTCGAACCATGCTCGGTGCGCGGTTCGTAATAGCGCCAATTGGCCTTTTTCACGTCGCTGCCGAAGCGGTCCTTGAACAGGTTCAGCATCATCACCACGTCGGCCTGTTTGATGACCTGAGTGGGAACGGCGAGCCCCTGGGCGGCGCCGAGATATTCGTCGGGATGGATGCGCTGCGCCTTCAATTCCTCGATCGGCACGTCTTTCAGATTGAAATAGCCGTCGAACTGTTCGATCAGGCCGGTTTTTGGATCGGGCTCGGGCACATAAAGCTGGCGCGAGGCTTCGGCAAACAGCGGCAGCTCCTTGGCGATCTCGATCCGCTTGATCAGCGCGGCCAAAGCGTCGGGATGATGGGCGCCGAGATAAGCCACCGCGGCGCAAGCAATTTCGAACGTCGCCTTGGCGACCATGTTGGTGAAGGCATTGTTGTTGACGCGCTCGTGATATTCGTCCGGCCCGATGACGTCGAGAATCTCGTAGCGGTACTTGTCCTTCTTGAAATAGGCATAGGAGTAATAGAACCGCGCGCATTCCAGAATCACTTCGGCGCCGCCTTCCAGCAGCACCGAATCGTCGCCGGTGACTTTGAAGTACTCCCACATCGCGATCGCGACATCGCCCGAGATATGCACCTGCTTGTCGCGGAAATGGGTGCGCAGTTCGCGCTTGGTCAAGGGATCGCCGATGTTGAAATAGGTGCAGGCA
>JAATGK010000225.1 GCA_015654715.1 Alphaproteobacteria bacterium | reverse complement strand
GGCAGGTGATGCAAGCGCACGGTGGCTTCAGTGACGATTCCGAAGGTGCCTTGCGAACCCGCAATCAGATCTTTCAGCGGCCCGGTCTCGATCATGCCGAGCGGCGTCGCGATTTTGGCATCGATCAGTCCGTCCACGCACCCGGCGCCGATCCGCCCGCCGAGGGTCGAGAATTCGAAGCATGGTGCCGTGCGGTCGAAAGAAAGCCCCTTGGTTTTCAGCGCGTTTTCGAAGGCAAGGCCGGTGATGCCGGCCTCGGCCGTCGCGGTTCCGGAAACCGGATCGATCGCAACGACCTGGTTCATCCGCGTCAGATCGAGGGTGATGCGGATGGTGAAATCGCTGCGGCTCGGCGTGACGCTGCCGCTGGTGCCACCGCCGAAGGGCACGACCGCCATCTGCTTGCGTGCGGCCATTGCCAGGATCGCCAGCACTTCGTCGGGCCCACGCGGATAAACCACCGCATCCGGCACGGTGGAAAGATCGCCGCTGCGCAAATAGAGGAGATCGGCGCTGCTGCGGCCGCGGGCGTGAAAGGCGCGTTCGAAAACGCTGTCGCGCACAGAATCGGCGCCGACGATACCGCTCAGTTCGACGCGATCCGGCAGCGTCAATTTGGAAGCGGGCAGGGTGAGTTCTTCCAACGAACGCGGTGGCGTTGCCAGCAGGGCCGGCATGCCGAGTTCGGCAGTAAGCCAAGCCCATACATCGCCGCGATCGGCCACGTCATCCTTGCGCGCGGCTGAGCCCCAGCCGTTCCAGCGCAATTGCGTGCGATCCAGACTCATGAGCCCTCCCAAGGCGCGGCGCACGCAAAAGTGTCTGCGCGCCTTACCCGCTATTACAGGAGGCAAGCTCAAAATGAAAATGGCCGCGCGATGGCGGCCATTGACACGGCGCATTCGCGCCCAATTCAGCGACAAGGCAGATTACTTGATCTTGCCTTCCTTGAATTCCACGTGCTTGCGCAATACCGGATCGTATTTCCGGACCGTGAACTTCTCGGTCATGGTGCGGGTGTTCTTTTTGGTCACGTAGAAAAAGCCCGTGCCACCCTCACTGTTGAGACGGATTTTTGCCGTTGTCGGCTTCGCCATAGGGATCTCCTGAAAAACGCCCGAAGGGCGTGTAACCTACCCGTGAAGCACTGGAAGTCAAGGTCATCACCGCACGACAGCAAAAGCGCCGCGGTTGCGCTATTTCCCAGTGGTAGCAAATACTTAGACGCGGTCCTGAAAATTCAATCGCAGACGTTTTCCGTACTGAGCGTCGCTTTTTCGCCTGCCCGTATGCTTTTGACCGTCTTTCCGTTGGTCTCGAAGATCAGGCCGCGACTGTGATCCGGCGTCTCGACCGCGATGGAGTGCCAAGCAGGATCGGCGGGATTGCTTTTTATTTTGGCAGCCGGATAGGCCTTCAAAACGTCTTCTTCGGCCGATCCGAGCCCAATTCCCGTATCGGTCCGGGTGGTGGGCTGGCTGGTACCGGCGCCGAATTCCACATTGATACGGATGAGTCGGCTCTGATCCACCACGAAGCTCAAACCCATAGCTTCCGCCTGCGGTGTGGTGAACTGCGAGCACCCGTTCGAGGCCGCAAGGTTGTAAGGTGGTTCATATTGCAGAATGCGATATACCTGCTCGTCCGGCATACCGATCTTGAACGGGCCCATCCCGTTGGCTGAGAGTGCAAAGTCCTGATCGCCGGCGGATGCGGCCGCCATCGACAGTACCGCGATGCCCAACACCGGCCAAACGTGCTTCATTCAGAGTATCCTGCTTCAGCTACAGGCGTTGGCGTAATTGACGGTCGGAGTTGCGCCGGCGCGCATGCTTTTGACGGTCTTGCCGTCGGTCCCGAACACAATGCCCTTGGTGCGGTCGGGGGATTCGTCGGTGATGGTGTGCCAGGTCGGATCGGCCGGATTGAGTTTTACCTTGGCGTTGGGATAGGCCTTCATGACGTCTGCTTCGCTCGAGCCGAGGCCGATGCCGGTATCGGTCTTGATCGTCAGCGGCAGAGGGCTCTTGGCGTAATAGTCGACATTGACCCGGGTCAGTTTCTTCGCCTCGATCACAAAGCTGAGGCCCGTCGATTCCAGCGTCGGCGTGGTAACGACCCCGCAGCCGTGGTTCTCAAACTGGCTGTAGCCCAGCTTGCCGCGCAGCAGCATCTCGACCCGGTCGATGTCCGTGCCGATCATGACGTTGCCGATGCCGTCCATGCTCAGCCCATTGGGATAGTCGAAAGCCAGGGCTGGAACTGTGGCTGCCAAAAGAACGGACAAGACAAACACGCGCTTCATCGCCGACTCCCACCACCAAACGAGGCAATTTTAAAGGATGGCTTAGCGCAAGTCCTCTCGTTCGTATCGTTAATCGCACAGCTTGCGACAATCTAATCTGGCTAACGCCGCCGTTTGCTGCGCGGTCGGACCACCGGCGGGCGGCGATGCTGGCGCGGCGCTTCGCTCGCTTCGGCGAGATCGAAGCGGAGGCCCCCGGTCAGTGGCGCGGCTTCCACCAGCTTGACGCGCACGGTGTCGCCAAGAGCATAACTCGTGCCGGTGCGCTCGCCGACCAAGGCGTGGCGGCGTTCGTCGTGATGGAAATACTCCATGCCGAGCACGCGGGCGGGGAGCAGTCCTTCGGCGCCGGTATCGGCGAGGCGCACGAACAGGCCGAACCGGGTGACACCCGTGATGCGCGCGTCGAATGTGGCGCCGACGCGGTCCGTCATGAACGCTGCGACATAGCGGTCGTTGGAATCGCGTTCAGCGGCCATGGCGCGCCGCTCGGTCATCGAAATGTGAGCGGCGGTTTCGCCGAGGCGCGCGATTTCCGTATCGGTCAGACCGCCGTCGCCGAGCTTCAGTCCGCGGATCAGGGCGCGATGCACGATGAGATCGGCATAACGGCGGATGGGTGAGGTGAAATGCGCGTATTTGGCCAGGTTCAAGCCGAAATGGCCGACGTTGCTGCTGTCGTAGATCGCTTGCGCCTGGGTACGCAGCACGACGTCATTCATCACCAGCTCGTGCGGCCCGTCTTTGGCGTTGGCGAGGATGCGGTTGAACACCGCCGGTTTCATCACCTGGCCTTTGGCGAAGCTGATGCCGATGGTGCGTAGGTAATCGGAAAAACCGAACAGCTTTTCTTTGGAGGGCTCCTCGTGCACACGATAGATCAGCGGCGTGCGGGCTTTTTCCAGCGTCTCGGCGGCGGCGACATTGGCCAGCACCATGAACTCCTCGATGAGTTTCATGGATTCCAGCGCTTCCTTGAAAGCGATCGACGCGATCTTGCCGTCCGGTCCGATCTTGATCTGGCGTTCGGGCAAATTGAGTTCGAGCGGATCGCGGCTGCCGCGCTCTTTCAGAAGCGTCAAATAGGCCGCCCACAGGTCTTTGAGCGCAGCGCGCACGGTCGGCGACATGTCGGCGTCGGGTTTGTTGTCGAAGGCGCGCTGGGCCTGGGAATAGGTGAGGCGGGCGGCCGAGCGCATCATGCCGCGCAGGAATTCGTGGTGCTTCTTGCGGCCGTTCGCATCGAACACCATGCGCACGGCCATGCAGGGGCGGTCGACGCCTTGCTTCAGCGAATTGAGATCGGCCGACAATTTTTCCGGCAGCATCGGCACGACGCGATCGGGGAAATAAACCGAATTGCCGCGCTTGTAAGCCTCGCGGTCGAGCTGGCTGCCCGGCGTCACGTAATGGGCGACATCGGCGATCGCCACCATGGTAACGAAGCCGCCTTTGTTGCCGGGATCGGTATCGGGCGCCGCCCACACCGCATCGTCGTAATCGCGGGCGTCGTCGGGATCGATGGTGAGAAGCGGAAAGCCACGCAAATCCGTGCGTCCGGCCATCGCGGCGGGACCTGCGGCTTCGGCTTCGGCGATCACCTCTTTGGGAAAATCGGTCGGAATGCCGTGGGCGTGGATGGCGATCAGGCTGACCGCTCGGGGCGCGTCCATCGAGCCGATGCGCTCCACGACGCGGGCCCGCGGAAAACCAGAGGAGCGGCCGGCGAGGGGCTCGCATACGACAAGTTCGTTATCTTCGGCGCCGCCCAAATCGTGCTTGTCGACGTTGAATTCGGTTCTGGTTTTGCGATCGATCGGTGCGATCCGTGCGGCGCCATCGACGAGGCGCACCACGCCCAGCACTTTGTGGGCCGAGGCCCCCAACCGCTTGATGACCTTGGCCTCGAAGCCGTCACCGCTCGGCGTCAGGCGCGCCAGCACGCGTTCGCCGCGGCCGATGGCTTCTTCCGAGATCACGATGATCTGCGGCGGCTCGTCGTTGGAGTCCCAGCGGACCGGCTTCGCCAGCAGTTCGCCGTCGGGGTCCTGGCCGGTGATGTCGAGCACCGTGATTTCCGGCAGCGTGCCGGGGCGCTCATAGCCGCGCCGGCGGCTGCCTTTGAGCAGGCCTTCGCCTTCCAGCTCTTTCAGGATGCGCTTCAGGACGATGCGGTCGGAACCCTTGATGCCGAGCTTTTTGGCGAGATCGCGCTTGGTCGCGCCGGGGGCCGCCGCCAAAGCGTCAAGCACGCGCTGCCGGTCGATGATGGGAGCATTTTGAGGTTTGCCACGGACCATGAGGCTAGCCCCTAAATCCCGGTGTCATCCCCGGCGAGCCTTCGCGAAGCGAAGGGGCGGGAAGGGGACCCAGGTCCCATCGGAAAACCGTTGCAGAAAGCGTTTCGAGATCGTCCTTTTTGATCGTCCAGGTGTTGTCACCTGGATCCCCTTCCCTGCGCACTGCTGCGCAGCACGCGGCCGGGGATGACAGGCGTCTCATTCCGCCGCCGCTTTCACGGGTTTCTTTTTCGGCGCCGCCTTCTTCTTCACGGTCTTCTTCTTGGCCGCAGGTTTGGCCTTCTTGGCTGCGGGCTTGGCCTCGGGCTTCTTCGCCGCTGCCGCCTTTTTTGCCGCCGCCTTGGCCGCTTTTTCCGCCTTCTGCCTCTGCTTGGGGGTGGGGCCCTTGGCAGCGCGTTCGGCGATCAGTTGCAGCGCCTGTTCCAGTGTCATGGCGGTAGGTTCGACACCGTTTGGCACGGTGGCATTGGTGACGCCATCGGTGACGTAAGGCCCGTAACGGCCTTTCATCAGCTTTACAGCGACGCCCGCGGCATTATTGCCGAGCTCTTTGAGCGGTTCCGCGCCACGGCGAGCGCCGCCGCGCGCCTTCTTTTCGGCGAGGATCGTGACGGCATGATTGAGGCCGATGGTGAAAACATCGTCGGGCGATTCCAGCGAGGCATAGGAACCATCATGGGCAACATAAGGTCCGAAGCGGCCGAAATTCGAAGTGATCGGCTTGCCGGATTCGGGATGGATGCCGACTTCGCGCGGCAGCGATAGCAACTTCACGGCAAGCTCAAGCGTCACGGCCGTGACGTCGGTGCCCTTGGGCAAGCCGGCGCGCTTGGGCTTGTCGCCTTCGCCGAGCTGAACATAGGGCCCGAACCGCCCCGAGCGCAGCGAGATGTCCTCTTCGGTGCCGGGGAATTTGCCGAGCACCTTAGGCTCACCTGAGCCTTCGCCATTGGTCTGGCCGATCTGGCGGGTGTAGCGGCATTCGGGATAGTTGGAACAACCAACGAAGGCCCCGAAACGCCCTAATTTCAGGCTCAAACGCCCGGTTCCGCAGGTCGGGCAGACGCGCGGATCGGTGCCGTCGGGCAGTGGCGGGAAGATGTGTGGCCCGATCACTTCGTCGAGCGCATCGATCACCTGCGAAATTTTCAGGTCCTTGGTGTCGCCGATGGCGGCCGAGAAATCCCGCCAGAAATCTTCCAGCAGCGTCTTCCAATTGAGATTTCCGGCCGAGACTTCGTCCAGCTTTTCTTCGAGGTCGGCGGTGAAATCGTATTCGACATAGCGGTTGAAGAAATTGACCAGGAACGCGGTAACGATGCGGCCCTTGTCCTCGGGAATGAAGCGGTTGCGCTCCAGACGCACATAAGCGCGCTCGCGCAGCACCGACAGGATGGACGCATAGGTCGATGGCCGGCCGATACCGAGTTCTTCCAGCTTGTGCACCAAGCTGGCTTCCGAATAGCGCGGCGGTGGCTCGGTGAAATGCTGCTCGGGGAGGGTCTTTTCGATGGTCGCGGGATTGCCGGCAACGACGCGCGGCAGGCGGTTGCCGTCTTCGTCGCTCTCGTCGTCATGGCCTTCCTGGTAAAGCGTCAGAAAGCCGTCGAACAGCACCACGCTGCCGGTGGCGCGAAGGGTCACCAGCTTGTCGGACGAGACGACGTCGACGGTCGTGCGTTCGAGTTCCGCGCTTTCCATCTGGCTGGC
>JAATGK010000178.1 GCA_015654715.1 Alphaproteobacteria bacterium | reverse complement strand
GCGGCCGGGAGCGGACAAGATGCGCCCAATTCCCATGCTCCTAATGCCGGGGACCAAGAACAAATGGCTGCAAATACTTCCGCAGATCTTCACTCAAACGAGGATAACTCCATTTATTGGCCCACCCCGCAGCAGTCCCATGGCGCGACATAATCCACGCGAACAACTCGTCGTGCAATATCAGGAACCACGGACGTCCGGGTATCGGACCATGCGGATCTGGAAACAGCATCCAGAGTCCGCGCTCGCCATAACGTAGCCAGTCAACGGTTGGGCGACTCTTCATCTGGTGGCGCACAGTTCGCCGTCAGGTGTGCGGATTACAATGTCTTCGCCCGACACGTCGGCTTCCGGACGGTACACGCGAAAACCCGTGCGAATGAGAATGGCGGTCGCTTCTGCCCGATTTGCTGCCTCGATTTCGTTCGATGTTAGTGGCGCAATGCCCATGATCAGCCCCCAGCGGCTTCAACTCTTTCAGCATCCTATTCTGACCGTGCTTACGCTGGCAAATATATGCGCATCGCGGATTTTCGTAGCCTGCCGGGAACGTTGGAGGTGACGCTGCCGTTCCGAACGGCGCAACGTCTCCAAGAACCGTAAGTGTTGAGCGGTAGCTTATTGCCCGCTTCGTCCGTCTTCGCTGCGCACCGCCGGACACTTCCCCCGCGTTCTCAGTATCGTGCGGCGGCGCCGTTGTGCCCGCGGGGGGCAGAAAGAGTGCGCGGGCGCGTGCCATAAAAAAGGCGGACCGTTTGGCCCGCCTTTTCTTATCGTGGTTGGCGTTGCTTAGCGGCCGAGATCGATCACCGCACGGCGGTTCTGCGGCTCGCGCACGCCCGGGCCGGTGGCGACGAGGAGGTCATGGAAGCCCTTGCCGTCGATGCCGATCGTGCCGCCGTCGAGGCCGTCACGCACCATTTCATCCTTCACGGTTTGGGCGCGCTGCACCGACAATTTCATGTTGTACTTATCGGAGCCGACCGTATCGGTGTGGCCGACGATTTGGACTTTCACAAAGCCGTTCGTCTTGGCGACCTTGACGGCTTCGGTAACAACCGACTGGGCCGCTTCCGTCAGGTTCGATTGGTTGAAATCGAAGAAGACGATGTAGGTCGTGACCGGCGGCGCCAAGACCGGCGCCGGCGGGGGCGGCGGCGGCGCGCTGACAAAGGCCGGCGGCGGCGGCGGCGCGTCGGGCTGATCGAAGTACCAACGGAGGCTCAACATCACATTGTGCGACGACAGGTTCACGTTGTGCGCAGCGTCGAAGTTCTCGAGCCCGCTGGTCGTGACATAACGGTAATCGAGCTGCAAATCGGTTGCGCGGCTCAGCTTATAGGTCAAGCCGCCAATACCCTGCCAGGTGAGACCGGCCGATTTGATCCTGGTGTTGACGAGGTCGAGCTCGCTCCAGTTCCAACCGCCGCCGCCACCGAAGGTGAAATACTAGCGCTCACTGAGCGGGACGTCATACAGCACGTTTCCCATCGCGGTAAATTCCGTGACGTCCACGCTGGTGAGCGACGACTTCACACCATTGAGGTTCAGCGACCCGACTTTCGGATCGGTGTAACCGCCTTCGGCTTCGAACCGGAAGTGATTGCCCCAGGCGTAACCAACCGTCCCGATACCGCGCCAAGAATTTTTAAGGCTGGCACTATCGGCAACATACGGAACGCCCCTGGCGGTCACGGTTCCGACGGTCGGAAATTTGAGGGCTGTCGGCATGCTGTAACCGCCGCCGATCCCCACGTACCACCCGGTATCAACGGCGAAAGCCGAACTCGTCAATGCGAACAACGCCACGCCCGCAAGCGCAAAACTACGGATACTCATATAATTCCCTCAGTTGTTAGGTATGGTCAGTCTTGAGCTTGAAACAAGCCGACGCGCGACGGCGAGAAGTTGCGCGTTGCGCAGCTCGTTTCGCATTTCGATTTCAAGTGTGGGCTGGCCAGGCGGGCATCAAACGCCGCCGCGTGTATGCAACAATTGAAAGATAGGCTGAGACTGGTTCGGCGCGTAGGGTCGGAATGTACTCAGTCGCAATCGCGACGTGCCTTTGCCGCGCCGCCCCACCGTGGGTCGCCGGCAAGTGGCAGACGCAGTTGCCAGGAAATGCGTTTTACGCTGCCCCCAAACTTCACCGCGAGGGTAGAAAGCGTGGGCGAGAAAATTAGGCCCCGGCTGCGTCACTCCGTCCTTTTTCGTTGACGAATCCCAGACTCGGCCCTATATGCCCAACCAGCGGTTAGCACTCCGAACATGAGAGTGCTGCCAAGCCTGTCCGGCAAGGCCAGGAAACAAGCTAAGTGTCTTATATCGTTTAACATTTTAATTGAGGAGGCAAGCCCCAATGGCATTCCGTCCGTTAGGTGACCGCGTCGTTGTCCGTCGCGTCAAAGAGGATCAGAAGACCGCCGGCGGCATCATCATCCCCGACACCGTCCAAGAGAAGCCGCAGGAAGGCGAAGTCATCGCCGTTGGCCCTGGCGCCCTGGACGACAACGGCAAGCGCGTTCCCCCCGAAGTCAAGGCCGGCGAAATCGTGCTGTTCGGCAAGTGGAGCGGCACCGAGGTGAAGATCGATGGCGACGAACTCCTGATCATGAAGGAGTCCGACATCATGGGCATCGTCGAGAAGAAGACGGCGAAGAAATAGTGCGTGCTTCGAGATGCCCTCCTTCGGCGGGCTCCTCAGCATGAGGACATCCTCATCCTGAAGCGCGCCAAGCGGGCCTCGAAAGACACCACTCACTGCCTGATCGCCCCCGACCAAATTCAAAATTCTGGAGAAAGAATACAATGGCTGCGAAAGACGTAAAATTCGGCGCCGATGCCCGTGAGCGGATGCTCCACGGTGTCGATATCCTCGCCGATGCCGTACAAGTTACCCTCGGCCCCAAGGGCCGCAATGTCGTGATCGACAAGAGCTTCGGCGCACCCCGTTCGACCAAGGACGGCGTGACCGTCGCCAAGGAAGTCGAGCTGGCCGACAAGTTCGAGAACATGGGCGC
>JAATGK010000321.1 GCA_015654715.1 Alphaproteobacteria bacterium | reverse complement strand
GTAAGCGCGACAAACCAAAAAACCTGGGCATTTTATTGTTTGTGAGAAATTGTAGAATGCTCTAGGTAGATTCCGAACCTCCCTCCCGGGCCCAATGCGCAGCTACGGTAAGGCGGTGCCAGGATCTACGTGGTCGGGTCACGACTCCGGGCATTTGACGCGATCGGTAGCTAGCCTTCGGCCGGCGAATTGATCAGGAGGGTCCTATGCAGCAGAACGCCATTGAACGTCTGGGCGATACCCGTATCCAAGTCGTATTTCGCGATAAAAAAGCATCGTTCCGCCTTTCCGGCGACGTGACGCTGGAACACATCGCCTCAACCTTGGGTGAGATATCGAAACGCTGCATCGAGCGGCCGCTGGCCGTCTACGTCACGCTGCAGCGTCCCGACTGCTAATTCGGTTTGTCGTCCGAAAATTGCATAACAGCGAAGGACGTTGAGTAGTTTCCGATGCTGCCGGCACAGGCGTGCGGTTGCGTATTATCGCCTTGAGCGAGCGCTTTAAGCGCTCTCACTATCCCGCGCCAATTCCCCCCGGAACCTCGTGCGGGTATTGCTCGAGGACAAATCGATGTTGAACAGGATGAGCCTGGTGCTCGCCACGGCGGCGGTCGTATTCGCTGCCGGTACCGCAAATGCCAACCCTTACGACCACAATCAGCCGAACAGCGGCCAATACAGTCCCGGTCCGAACGATCGTGACGATCGCGACCGGCCCGATCCCTATCGTCATGATGCCCGCTATGTACGTGGCGCGTACTATTACGGCAACGATTGCGGCAACAATGCCGTTGCCGGCACGGTACTCGGCGCCATCGCTGGCGGCTTGATCGGTAGTGCGGCAGGTCGTGGCAACGGCGGCGCCATCATGGGCGGTGTCATCCTCGGTGGCCTGGCCGGCAATGTGATCTCCAGCAATATGAACTGCGACGACCGCCGCGTGGCCATGAGTTCCTACAGCCAGGGCTTCGATGGCCGCATCGGTGAGCGTCACGACTGGCGCAATGACGATGGGCGCAGCTACGGCAGCTTTACGCCGACCCGCGAATTTTCACGCGACGGCAACACCTGCCGTGATTTCCGCGAAGCCGGCTATAGCAACAGCCATTCCTACAATCGCACCGGAACAGCATGCCGTCACAGCGACGGCAATTGGTACACGGACTAGAACGCTCTCGGGATGACGCCCGCGCACGTTGCGCTAGTTGAGAATGGGCGGGCAAATCACGCCGGGCGATTTTCCGTACGAAAGCGCGGCAAAACAGAAATCGTGTGTAAGTAATCGTTTCTGGGAAGCCGTGAAATGCCTTGCGCCATCGACTAAGGCGCCAAGTAAACCAATACGCAAAGTTGAGTAGATTCCGAGGCTGCCGCGCGGCAACGGCGTCTTTACATTACGAAAGGTCCGGCATTCTCGGCCGCGAACATACCAAAAGGATACCGTTATGAAATACGCAATGCCAATCGTCATGCTGGTAGCGTCGCTTGGCCTCGTTGCCTGCACTGGCCCGGCTGGCCCGGCGGGCCCACAGGGCAATACCGGCAACACAGGTTATACCGGTGATACCGGCGCGACCGGTAATCAAGGCAACACGGGCAACACAGGTTATACCGGTGATACGGGCGCCACGGGCGGCGCAGGCGCAACTGGTGCGACCGGCGATACCGGCGCGACCGGCGATACCGGTGCTAAAGGGGCCAAGGGCGCCACCGGCAGCAAAGGCACCAAAGGCAACACCGGCTCGGGCAATGGCGCGACCGTCGTTGTGGTGCCGCCGACGAAGTAATCCGGCTGTAGCAGGGGTGGGGCGACGGCCCTGCCTCTGCTTTTGCCGGCGCTGCTGACACAGGTTTTGCGTCACTGTTCTATTGGAGTTCCAATCATGCTCGGTACCATTCTGTTAGTCCTCCTCGTGCTGTTCCTGATCGGTGCGCTGCCGAGTTGGCGTTACAGTTCAAAATGGGGCTACGGCCCGAGTGGCGGCTTGGGGCTCGTTCTGGTCATCGTTGTCGTTCTGGTCCTGATGGGGCGGATTTAGCGCCGCGGCCCGACTTCGCTGGCCGAAAGGCGCTTATTATAGGATGCAGCCAACGCATTCGTTTTCGCGACGAGGCGTCGCCGGCGGTGGTCGCTGCGTGTATTAGCCCTTGTAATGCGGGCCCCGGTTATCCATCTATGGTATAACCTGAAAATGGAGCCGGAATGGCGGACGGCGCTGCAAAAGCGCGTTCGGCAAAATTGGAATCCGGTTTTCCGTCCGAAAGCGCGACAAAGAAAGACTAGCCGCGGGGCAGTATTCCGGCCCAGGCCTTCACGCGCCTTGGCGCCAACCGCGCTGTGTGCGTGTGATTTGGGCAAATGAAACGCCGGAATGGAAAGTGGCGGCGGAACGGCTGAGTTTGCCTGTTTCGTCGCCCATCCGCATTTCCGTATCCGATCGATTGGAGGGCGCCATGGCATCGCGCACCAGCAGTAGGCAAGTGGTCTTCGGCCGGCCGTTTTGGATTAGCGGCCTCGATTGCCGGCAATCGGCCGGCACGTATACGGTCGATACCGAGGAGAAACTGGTCGAGGCGTGTTCGTTCCTGGCCTGGAAGCATGTCGCCACGATTCTGCGTATACCCAAGCTCGGCGTCACCGAATATCTCCGCGTCAATCGCGACGAACTGGACGATGCTCTGGCGCGCGACGCCCAGCAGCTTGATAAGGCGCGTGCGGAGCGGCCAGACGACAGCGCCTTCACGACCCTTTGAGCAGACCGCCAACCGATAAGGAAGGCATTAGGAGTAGTTCATGGAAATCACGATCTATCACAACCCGAACTGCGGGACGTCGCGCAATGCCCTGGCGGCCATCCGCGCCGCTGGCTTCGAGCCGCGCATCATCGAGTATTTGAAGACCCCGCCGTCGCGTGAGGAACTGAAAACCTTGATTGCCCGCATGGGCCTGACGGTTCGCCAGCTCGTCCGCAAGCGCGAGCCGCTGTTCACTGCGCTCCGTTTGGACGAACGAGATGTTGGCGAAGATGAGTTGCTCGACGCGATGATCGAAAATCCAATTCTCATCAACCGGCCGATCGTCTTGACCGACACCGCCGCTCGTCTGTGCCGGCCAAGCGAACTTGTGAAAACGCTGTTCGTGCAAGAGAAGTTATGACCGGCACGGGGGGCAGCGGACCGCGCGCCTCCTTCCCCCAATCGATCCTCTAGGCGCCGTTCCAGACGGCGCTAGCTCCCATTTGTCGACGTCGCTGGCAACGGCGGAGGTTGACGTTTGCGTAAACAAGTCCCGGCTCATTGCGAGCTGTGCTGGGGATAACAAATATTTTAGGGGGTAACGTATACGTCACCTAGTTGACGAGATGAACTTACAATTATACTAATTACAAAACAGTCGGCAGCACAAACGCCGCGAAAGAACAGGGAGCTTCGCCATGTCACGCAACTTGGCCAACGCCATATCTGTTTCACCAGGCCGAAACCCCGAGCCGGGGCGTGCCGCCGTTTTGGACCGTAGCGGCCTGCTGCCGTAGCGCATGGTGAAAGATATGCTGCCAAGCGCTATCGATGAGGCCCCCGCAATTGCCTGCACGGCGGTGACGGCGATCCTGGACCAGGCGGTCAAGTCCTTTCCCGACCGGCCGGCGCTGGATTTTCTCGGACGCCGCACCACGTATGCGGATCTCGGCCGCTTGGTGGCGCACGCCGCCTGTGGTTTTCACCAGCTTGGTGTCCGCAAAGGTACGCGGGTCGGGCTTTGCCTGCCGAACTCGCCGTATTACGTGATCTGCTATTTCGCCGTGCTGCGGCTGGGCGGGATCGTCGTCAATTACAATCCGCTTTATGTCGAGCGCGAGCTCCGCCACCAGATCGAGGATTCCGGCACCACCATCATGGTGACCCTGGATATCCGGCAGATTTATCCCAAAGTGGCGGCGGCGCTCGACGAGACCTGCCTGGAGCGCGTTGTCGTCTGCCCGCTCGGCGGTGT
>JAATGK010000245.1 GCA_015654715.1 Alphaproteobacteria bacterium | reverse complement strand
GAGCTCTATAGGGGCTGGCTTGCCGAGCCGTAGCTGCGCTGACCGAGGTCCGGCCCGCCTTCGCCCTGTGGGCTTCGGCGTGGCAGCCTCCGCTGCTGCGCAGCGTAGGCTGGTGGAGCCAAGCGGGATCGAACCGCTGACCTCCTGCATGCCATGCAGGCGCTCTCCCAGCTGAGCTATGGCCCCTTATCCAGACTGTCCGGCCGTGGGGGGCCGGGGTAGGCAAATCATCGACGAGCGATACTTAAGCGCAACCCGGAAAAGTGTGAAGCAGTTTTCCGTAAGGTTGCGCGACAAAAAAACTACCGCTCATCCTCTTTGATATCAGCATCGATAATGCCGCTGACATCGTCTTCGTCTTCTTCGACCTCTTCGAGGAGATTGTCGTCGCTGTCGTCTTCTTCGACGTCTTCGTCCTCAATATCCTCGATGGCCGCATCTTCGCCTTCGACCACGCTCATGCCGGCGCCGGGCGCCTCGGGTTCTTCGGCGACTTCTTCCTCTTCCTCGGCATCGTCGTCGCCGTCACCGCCGGTCTGGAGCGCAGGCTCACCTGCGATCGGCTCGACGATGGTTTCTTCCGTCTCGGCGACTTCTTCCTCAGCCTCTTCGTCTTCGGCCTCGGCGGCCGGGGCTTGCGGCTGAGCAGGTTCCGGCTGACGCGGCCGGCGCTGTTTGTAAAGTGCTTCAGGCTCGAACGCGAATGAGCATTTTGGGCATTCGATAGGCCGCTTGCTCAGGTCGTAGAACCGCGCCCCACAACTCGGGCATACGCGCTTCGTACCAAGATCAGCTTTGACCAATTCCAGTGTCCTGTTCGCTTTCCGAAGGGCGGGTCGTTTGCCACGGTTGCAGGGGCCTGTAAAGGGCTAGGTGGCAGGAAATGCGCCGCCCTCCCGGCGCAACCGTCGCAGGGGGGCCGAATAGGTTAAAACCCTTGACGGCGCCAGCGCTTGGGCTAGGCAACAAAAAAGCGCAATCCGGAAAAGTGGGAGCCGGTTTTCCGGTTAAATTGCGCGAAAATCAAAGAAACTGGAATGTGATCCGTCTCCGGAGCACATTCTAGGCCAGCACCCGGAGGATCTGCCCGATGTCCAGCCCCGCACGCCCCTTGAAGGGTTGCCGCGCCCCGGCTTTACGAGGCTCGGCCACGGTTCCAGGCGACAAATCGATCTCGCACCGGGCTCTGATTCTGGGCGGTCTCGCCCTCGGAGAAACCCGGATTACCGGGCTTTTGGAGGCCGCGGACGTACTGAATACGGCCGAAGCGGTGCGGGCCTTCGGTGCCCAGGTCGTCCGCCAGGGTCCGGGCGCCTGGAAGGTCAGCGGCACTGGCGTCGGCGGCTGGCGCGCTCCGGAAGACGTGCTCGATTTCGGCAATTCCGGCACCGGCTCGCGCTTGGTGATGGGGGCGATGGCCACCACGCCGGTCACGGCGGTGTTTACCGGCGACGCCAGCCTGCGCCAGCGGCCGATGGGCCGGGTGCTGGAGCCGCTGAAGCTCTATGGCGCCAGCTATGACGCCCGTCCCGGCGGCCTTATGCCCGTCACTCTGACGGGTGCCGCTGCGGCGATGCCGGCCGATTATTTGGTGCCGATGGCCTCGGCGCAGGTGAAGTCGGCGATGTTGCTGGCGGCCCTTAATGCTCCCGGCCGCTCGCGCATCGCGCAAAAGACGCTGACGCGCGATCACACCGAGAAAATGCTCGCGGCTTTCGGCGCCGGCATTACGGTCGAAGCGCTCGAAGGCGACGGCGAGGCGATCACCATTACCGGCGAGGCCGAGTTGAAGGCCATCCGGGTAGCGGTGCCGCGCGATCCGTCGTCGGCGGCGTTTCCGCTGGTGGCGGCGCTGATCGTTCCGGATTCGGAAATCCTGCTCAACAACGTGCTGCTCAATCCGCGCCGCACCGGTCTGTTCGAGACGCTGAAGGAGATGGGCGCCAGCCTCGATATCGTCAATGTGTGCGACAGCGGTGGCGAACAAATCGGCGATTTGAAAATCCGCTCCTCCGTATTGAAAGGCGTCGAAGTTCCGCCCGAGCGCGTGCCCGACATGATCGACGAATTTCCCATCCTCGCCGTCGCCGCCGCGTTCGCCGAAGGCGCTACGATCATGCGTGGCCTCGAAGAATTGCGCGTCAAGGAAAGCGATCGTCTCGCCGCCATCGTCGCGGGTCTGCGGGCCAACGGCGTGCGCGTCGAAGAACTCGACGACGGCATGGTGGTGCAGGGGGGCGGCCCGGGCGGCGTTCCCGGCGGCGGTACGGTCGCCACGCACCTCGATCACCGCATTGCGATGTCGTTTCTTGTCATGGGGTTAGCTTCGCGCGCCGCGGTTACGGTTGACGACAGCACCATGATCGCGACAAGCTTTCCGGAGTTCGAGGCCTTGCTGAGCGGTCTGGGCGCGATGTTCGAAGCCGGTTAAAGCGCTTTCGGGAAAAGTGGAAACCGGTTTTCCGTGCGAAAGCGCGGCAAACAAAGAATCTGGAGTGGTCGATGCGGGAACGGCGCGGGCTTGAGCACATCCTCGAAAGTTTTTTGTTCGGGGCACGCTGGCTGATCGCGCCGTTCTATGTCGGCTTGGTACTGGCGCTGGTGGTGCTGCTCGGCAGTTTTGGCTTTGAGCTTTATCAGGGCGTCGTCGTCCACTTTTCGCTCGATCCCGAAACCGTCATTTTGCTGGTGCTGTCGCTGATCGATCTGTCGCTGGCGGCGAACTTGGTCATCATCGTGGTGTTTTCCGGCTACGAGAATTTCGTCTCCAAGATCGACACCCACGAGAATGCCGACCGCCCGTCGTGGATGGGCACGCTCGATTTCTCCGGCCTCAAGATGAAGCTGATCGGTTCCATCGTGGCGATCTCGGTGATTTCGCTGCTCCGCGCCTTCATGGAGCTAGCCAAGAACGGCGGCGAACTCGATTCACGCAAGTTGACCTGGCTGATCGCCTTGCACCTGACGTTCCTGGCCTCCGGCGTGTTCTTCGCCCTGATGGACTGGATCGGCTCCAAGACCGAAGAGAACAACAAAAAACACCACCTCAAGGCGGAGGTGTAGAGTTCAGGCTTCGTCTTCGGAATATCCCAGCACCGGAACACCCAGCTTGGTGGCGGCACGAACAAGCGCGCTGTCGAGGGTCGCCAGCGGTAATCCCGCGCGCAGCGCCAATTCCAGATACCCGGCATCGTAAATCGTCAGCTTGTGGGCGAAGGCGAGATCATAAGCCGTGCCCCAGGCACGTGCCTGTGTTTGGTCGTCCAATGCAATCGGAGCGCTACTGTAAAACGCAATGGCGCTGGTGCGATCGGCAGCCGTCAATTGCCCGCGCCGTTCGTAGATGAGCAGCACATTGGCAACTTCG
>JAATGK010000182.1 GCA_015654715.1 Alphaproteobacteria bacterium | reverse complement strand
GACGCCTGCATCAAGTGCAAGTTCATGGATTGCGTGGAAGTGTGTCCGGTCGACTGTTTCTACGAAGGCGAAAACATGCTCGTCATTCACCCTGACGAGTGCATCGACTGCGGCGTCTGCGAGCCGGAATGCCCGCCCGAAGCCATCAAGGCCGATACCGAAAGCGGTCTTGAGAAGTGGATGGCGCTGAACGCCGACTATGCCAAGAAATGGCCGAACATCACACAGAAGGGCGAGCCGCCCGCCGACCGCGAACAGTTCCGCAACGAAACTGGCAAGCTGGAAAAGTACTTCTCCGACAAACCCGGCCAGGGTTCGTAGAATTTACCATCCGGCCGGCTCGGAACGGGGATTTCCCTTGGAAAACGGCCGGTTGCGCGCACAAACTGAGGTACCAGGGATAACCTAATACACACCAAAGAACACAAAGAAGTCCCAATCTTTCAAAGGTTTGAGGAAAGAGTCCTTCCCTTCTTCCTCAACATGTGGTACCTTACATTCGTTCTGAAATGGACTCGAACGGCGCTGCCCCACCCGGATTAGAGGAAAGTCCGGAGGCGCCGCACTATGACAGTCTCATATTACGCGGTGCCGGACCTGCCCCCGGTCGGTACCCGTTCGAGTGCGCGATACGGAAAGCGAAATGACCACAGCAAAAGCTCCTGTTGCCACCGCGCCGGTGGTGAAGAAGGTTCCGGCGAACTCCAATCGGAAACTCGATTTCAAGGCCAACGACCACGTCGTGTATCCGACGCATGGCGTCGGCCGGATTATGCGTGTCGAAGAACAGGAAGTCGCGGGCACCAAGCTCGAGCTGTTCGTCATCACCTTCGACAAAGACAAGATGACTTTGCGCGTTCCGGTGATCAAGGCGAAAGCCGTCGGCATGCGCAAGCTGTCGTCGCCCGACACTGTCACCACAGCGCTCAACACCCTGAAGGGCCGCGCCCGCGTCAAGCGGACGATGTGGTCGCGCCGGGCGCAGGAATACGAAGCCAAGATCAACTCCGGCGACCTCGTCTCGATTGCCGAAGTCGTGCGCGATCTGCATCGTGCCTCCGGTCAGCCAGAGCAGTCCTATTCCGAACGCCAGCTTTACGAAGCGGCTTTGGCCCGCATGGCACGTGAAGTCGCGGCAGTCGAGAAGATCGACGAAGCCGCGGCGGTCAAGCGCGTCGAATGCGCCTTGCTGAAAAAGGCGGCTTGACGCGCTTGTAAGAAATTGCATCTGAATTGCGAAAGGCCTGGAGACAACTCTGGGCCTTTTGCGTATTTTTTTCGCGTCTTCACCGGGATATAAATAGCCGACGGCATTTCCAAACCGCTACGTTCAATTAATGTGTCCGCCTACCACGGGGTTGAATCAATGAAGTGGCTCGTTGCGGCGTTAATCGGTTCAGCGTCCGGATGGTTGATCGCCTCCGTGACCAATGAAGTGGCGATCGCGATAACCAGCGGCGGCGCCATCGGCGTCTTGGCGACGGTCGCCCTGTTCGGAACCCGTCCGGTTCATTCCCTGGTCAAGGTGGCCGGCGCAATGGCGCTGGGATGCCTGGCCGGCTGGTTTGTCGCAGCCCTGACCGACACGCTGGCGCCTGCCATGGCCATCGGCGCCGGCATTGGCGCTCTGGCCACGATTGCTCTGTCCGGCGAGCGCCCGCTGCGTTCGCTGGTGAAAGTCGTCCTTACCATGGCCGTGGGTTTTGCCATCGGCTGGGGGATCGGCACCGCCGTCGGCGACCATCGCATCGGCATGGCGCTGGCCGTCCCGCTTGGCTTGCCATTGCTGATCCTGATGGCCGACACCGTCCGCCTGCCCCGCCACCGCCCGTTCTGAGCCGTGCCGCGATCGTTCAAGCGCGCTTGCCGCATCTGGTGCAGCGTTTTGGCCGTGCCGAGCCGCGGAGCAGCGAAGCCCCCACCACGGCCAGCAATACCGCCGCCAGCACGATCACCGGCAGACGCACGAACAGCAGCACCAGCAGCGCCAGTGCAACGAAGATCAAGCCCGTCATGATGAAGCGGGCGCGGCCGGGAAGCGCGGCGCCGCAATGGGGACAGTTCATGCGGCGCTTCTATACCGGGCGCGAGATTATTGCAGCAATTCGATCTGCTTCGGATTGCCCACCGCAATCGCCGGGCCGCCCAGCGGCTGCACCACGCCGCGCACGCGGATCAGCTTGCCTTCATAGTTGAGTGGATCGACGCCCATGGTCTTGAACGTCTTCACGTCGTCGGCGCTGATGCTCACGGTGAAATCGCGCTTCCAATCGGCGCCGAAATTGAGGAACACGCCGCCTTGCTGATTGGCCAAGGCCCGCGCCACCCGACCGACGACGATCTGAAAGGTGCCGATGTCGGGACCAAGCTGTTCGGCTGAGCGCGGGGCATAGGCCGGATCGGCCCATAACCCCAGTCCGGCTTTGCGCGCTTCGGCCTCGGCAGCGTAAAGCTCGCGATTGCACTCGCCGCGGTCGGGCAAGAGTCCCACCCGCGCGAGACCCTTCTGCAACAGAACAAGCTGCAGCCAAGTACCATCGCGAGAGAAAATCTGGCTGCGGACGCGGTCGTAGCGATCTTCCTTGGGCCAGACGGCGCGGGCATCAAGCTCGCGGCCCTTGGCAAGGTTTTCGAGTTCGGCAAAAGCGCGGTCGGCGATAGCCTGCGGGGCGTGATCCTGTGGTCCGACCGGAATGCGAATGCCTTCCAGTTTCAGCGCCCGCCCATCGGTCATCACCAAGACGCCATTCTTCTCGACCCGCATGATGTGCGCGTTGCCGATTTCGATATCGCCTGCGCACGGCGGTGCGGCCGCCAGCGACGGCGCCGTGAATGCGGCAACGGCCAGCGCAAAAGCCCAAAAGCGCATGCGATCCCCCCACCCGAGAGCGATGTATTCTGCACGTTTTCCAAACCCGTGCCACCGTTTCCGGCCGCGTGGTTTACAGGTTTCTGTTCCCCGTGCCGCCAGGCGGCGCTCAGTCGGTGAAGCCGTCGACATTGGAGACGTGCTCGATTCCGATGTCCATCAGGGCCTTGCCCGTTCCCGAGCTGTCTCCCGTTGACGGTTCGGCGGCAAGGCGGACGCCGTCCGGCGGCCGCATCGTCTCGGGAACGAAGAAATCGGGCATCAACTCTTTGCTGGGATCGACACGATAGCGATCGAAATCCGTCACCCCCGCCGCGGCGAGAAGATCGTCGTCGATCAGAAAGCGGCCGGTGAAATCGCGCGACGGCCGTTCGAAGATCACCGCAGCCGCATCGGCGACGATGTCGGGCGTGCGACAATGCTTCAGCCCCTCCTCGCCCGCCAGCACATTTTTAACCGCCGCCGTCGCAATAGCGGTCCGCGGCCACAGTGCGTTCACCGCAATGCCGTCGGGCGCAAATTCCGCCGCCATGCCGAGCACGCACAGGCTCATGCCGAATTTGGCGATGGTATAGGCGGTGTGGGCTGCGAACCAGCGCGGGTTCAAATCCAGCGGCGGCGAGATCATCAATACATGCGGGTTGGCGGCGCGCTTCAGATACGGCAGGCAGGCTTTGGTGACGAAAAACGTGCCGCGCGTATTGACCTGATGCATCAAGTCGAAGCGCTTGACGGGCATCTCTGCGACCCCGGCGAGAAAAATCGCGCTGGCATTGTTGACGCAAATGTCGATGCCGCCGAAACGCGCCACCGCCGCGGCCACTGCCGCCTCGATTTGCGCTTCATCGCGAATATCGCAAGCGACCGCCAGCGCTTTGCCGCCGGCCTGTTCGATCTCGGCCGCGGCGGTGTGGATGGTGCCGGGCAGCCGCGGCTGATGCACGTTGCTCTTGGCGGCGATGACGATATTGGCGCCGTCGCGGGCGGCCTTCAGCGCAATCGCGAGTCCGATACCGCGGCTGGCGCCGGTGATGAAAAGCGTTTTGCCGGTGAGCGCCATGTGATCCCCCTCAATCGCGATTGAATTTGTTGCGAGACGCACGTCAAACAGTCAATTCCGCATCGTTGTTGCCGTTGCGGAACCTTGGCGGAGCAGCGCCGAAACCTCTAGATTGCCGCTGCCTCCGACATTGCCAGGCTCCCGATATGAACACTTTTGCCCGCGATCTGCCAACCCGTTACGGCGTTGTAGCGATGACCCTGCATTGGCTGATCGCCGCCGCCATCATCACCAACATCATCGTCGTGCTGGCCGCGCCCGAAGACCACAGCCCCGAACAAACGGCGATGATGTCGTTTCACATGGCGCTCGGCCTGACCGTCCTGGTACTGAGCATTCTCCGGCTGGTGTGGCGCTGGCTCAATCCGGTGCCGCCGCCGCCGCAAGACCTGGCGCCGTGGATGCGTATCGCCGGTACCGCGATGCACCACCTGCTTTATTTCCTGATGGTTGCCATTCCGCTGGCGGGCTGGCTGATGGTCTCGGCGAGCCACTTCACGCCGTCGTGGTTCGGTCTCTTTGCCTGGCCCGCGTTCCCCGGATTTGGCGGTCTCGACAACGCCGCCGGCCACCAATGGCACGAGACCTTCGAGAGCATCCACATTACGCTCGGTTGGGCGATGATCGTGCTGGTCCCGGCGCACATCGCGGCCGCGCTGTACCACCATTTTCTGCGCCAGAATAACGTGCTGCTGCGGATGTTGCCGGGCATCCGGCTGCGGCGCGGCGCCTGATCCTTCGAGACGCTCGCGATGCTCGCTCAGGATGAGGAACAAACCGCAGAACGCTTGCACCATGGGTTAATCGGGATAGATTGCCCCGATGCAGCACGATCTTTCCAGCGTCCGCGAAGCCAATGCCGCCACCATTGCCTAGGCGGGGCAGCGCTTGCGCGACGGCGCTCTGGTCGCCTTTCCGACCGAGACGGTCTACGGCCTCGGCGCCGACGCCACCAACGGCACCGCCGTCGCCAGCATTTTTGCACTTAAGGCGCGCCCGCGGTTCAATCCGCTGATCGTCCATGTCAAAGGTCAGGCGCAGGCGGCCGAGCATGTCGTGTTTTCGGGCCCTGCCGCGGACCTTGCCGAAGCGTTCTGGCCGGGACCGCTGACCCTGGTCTTGCCGCGCCGCCCCGACACGCCGTTGACGCTGCTGGTCAGCGCCGGGCTCGACACCGTCGCGATGCGCGCGCCGGCGAACCGGATCGCACAAGCGCTGATTGCCGAAGCCGGCGTGCCCCTGGCGGCGCCGAGCGCCAATCCTTCCGGCACCGTCAGTCCGACCCGCGCCAAGCACGTCGCCGATGGGTTCGGCGATAAAGTGCTCATTCTCGACGGCGGCGCCACGGCGATCGGGGTTGAATCCACCGTGATCGGGTTCGGTCCCGACGGCCCGGTGATGTTGCGCCCCGGCGGAGCCCCGCGCGAAGCCATTGAAAGGATCGTCGGCCCGCTGCTGGCGCCGTGCCCCGGTGGACCGGTGACCTCGCCTGGCCAGCTCCCCAGCCACTATGCCCCGCGCGCCCGAATGCGGCTAACTGCGACGGCGGCCGAGCCCGGCGAAAAGCTGCT
>JAATGK010000097.1 GCA_015654715.1 Alphaproteobacteria bacterium | reverse complement strand
TCGCTTGCGTAGCGCAAGCCCTCTCGCAGATAATGCAGGCGAGTGATCTCGGTCCAGGCCATCGTAAGCTCCATCGAATTCTAGCAGATCGACGGAATCACAAGCTGCTGAGATCACTCAACTCTTTTTCGGTCAGCCTCTAAGTCCTGAGGCCAAGAGATTGTCGGATTCGTCGCATCGCTGGCGTTTTGGTACGAGGCAATTGGTTGAAAAAGCCTAATCTCGTTAGCGAAATGCCGATGTTCAGGCTTCAGCACTGACGGCGGAAGCGGCTGGTTCCTGAGTTCCGAACCCCACCCACCTAGGAAAAGCCCCTTTGCGACGCCGGATGCCTTTCGGTAGCTCGGAAGATCATCCAAGGAGTCGTATCCATTGAGTTCCTTCTCAACCCAACTCTTCAAAGTGTCGTTCTTGAGCTTGTAGGCGAGTACCAGACAGCGGCGAAGGATATCCGAAATTGGCTCCTTGGTTTGCGTAACGCTAGTGATGATGTCGTCTATCAACTTCATCCCGCCACCCATAACTATCGAGTCGGAGGGTGGCTCGGCCAGTGGTTACTTGTCAAACGGGCACCAGCCGCCTAGCTGCGTTTGCCGCCGACCGACTAGTGTCGTCTTGTGATGCAAGTTGGCGTTTTCGGAATGGCTAGACTCGGACGTGAACAAACCCCCGCCTCCGCCCCCATTGTTGCACCTGCGTCTCATCGTTCAGAAATCGTGATAATTGTTACAGCGTTAATGCCCTTGAAAAATCGCGCCGCGGTTCCCACGTCGTTCCTGTTGTTTTGAAGGAGTGGTGCGTGAAGAGGTGCGCGATAACGATCGCGGCCAAAAGCGAATCTCTACGCGTGCGCATACAGAGGCTTTGGTCCCCCGCATCGTGGGCCTTAGCGGTGCCGTGCAGTGTTTCCGATGTTCAGAGTTCGGCCGCGTGCGCGCGGACAATACACCGGCGGCAAGACCGTGAACCTCGAGGAGTCCGGGCCAAGGTGCTTGTCCGTCCGCGTTGCCGCGCGGGCGAGGCTCGTCGTCTGTGCGATCCGGTCAAATCGAAGCGGGTACGCACGAGCGCTTTCAGGAAAAGTGGAATCCGGTTTTCCGTCTGAAAGCGCGACAAATCAAAGTGCGGCCCGCTTTGGTTTATCTGAGGCAGCGGCCATTACGGAATCCTCATCCTGAGGAGCCCTTTGGCCTCGCCCTTCGAGATGCGAAAACGCCTCAGGGTGAGGGCCAAAGGGCGTCTCGAAGGATGATCGCGTCAGAACGGCCAGAAGAACCTTTCGCGATTGCAGATGTTGGCGCGCACGCGCACCGGATCGTCATTGTATTCGTCGTCGATGCAGACCGCATGGCCCATGGCGTACAGCGTATTGCCGATCAGCTTGCCGTCGAGGCGGTGTTGCCGGCCGTCTGCCCGCGCATCGATCCTGACCGCGGCGTGGCGCACGTTCGCCACCAGATTGTTTTCCACTACCGGGCCGCCGTCGTCGTCGTCGAACACGGCAATGGCGGAGAATTCGGGGAAGAACTGCGGCGGGAAAGCCTGGCCCGCCAGGATGCGGATGCCGTCGCCGGCATTCACGATCTTGTTCGACGAAATCAGCGTGCCGGCGCCGAAAGCGGCAATGCCGGTGTCGCGGCTGTCGGTAATCACCGAGCCGGTGATCTGCGACTCCGCACCGGGCGCCACGATGATGCCGTTGCGCGTCTTGGCGATGGTTGCCCGCTCGATCGTGACGCTGCCGAGCTGCCCCGGCAGAAGCAGGAGGCCGGTATCGGCCTTGGTCACTTTGACGTCGGCGATCCTGAGACCGCGCGTGCCGGAAGAGGCCAGAATGCCCACCGCACCGCCGATGATCGAACCGCCTTCCACCGAGCCTTCGCTGCATTCGAGTGCCAAGCCGACCGAGCCGTGAATGGTGCCGCCGTCGCGGTCGACGCAATCGGTGCGGCCGAGGTTCAGAAGTGCGGCGCCGCCGCGGCCGTCGATGTCGATGTCGACGTTCTTCAGCGTGACGGTGGCGCGGCGCGCATGCACCGCCGAAGCGTCGGTTTCGATTTTGCTGCCTTCGAGAAACAGCTCGCCGGATTCATGCACGTCGAAGCCCCATTCGGTGCCGCGCGAATCCACACTGGAGTTGCGCATCACGACGCGGCCGGCTTCCACCGCCACGCACGGGGTCTGGGGCGAGCGCGCGACGAAGCGCACGCCATCGAGCACCAACTCGTCGCCGAGCGGAATGTGCGCCGTCAGGCACGGCCGTCCCGGCGGCGCCTGGATCACCGCCTTGCCCGATCCGCCATAGGTGGCGATGGTCAAGGGTTTGCGCACCTCGACGGATTCAACGCAGGTCATGCCCTGGCCGGGCGGAATGACCAGGATGGTGGCGTTGGGCGGCGCAAATTCGGCCGCTTCGTTGATCGAGGAAAAAACGTACTCGCCGTGCTCATGCCGGCCGAAACGGCGGTCG
>JAATGK010000396.1 GCA_015654715.1 Alphaproteobacteria bacterium | reverse complement strand
CTAGTGGACAGATTCTAACACTTGATGCCCGCGTTTGACGGCGGCGATGATTTTGTCTGGGTCTGCGGTCCAGACGAACGGTTTAGGATCTGCGTTGGTTTCGGTGACGAAGCGGTTGATGGCGGCTTGCAGATCGACGACGGACCGGAACACACCGCGTTTTAGCCGCCGGTTGGACAACTTGGCGAAGTAGCCCTCCACAGCGTTCAGCCACGAGCACGAGGTCGGCGTGAAGTGGAAGACAAAGCGCTCATGCCTTCGCAGCCACGCCTGAACGCTGGGATGTTTGTGCGCCGCGTAGTTGTCGAGGATAACGTGGACGACCTTGCCAACCGGAACCTCGGCCTCGATGGCGTTGAGGAAGCGGATAAACTCCTGATGGCGGTGGCGCTGCATGTTGCGACCGATGACGGTGCCGTCGAGCACGTTGAGCGCGGCGAACAAAGTGGTGGTGCCGTGCCGTTTGTAGTCGTGGGTCATCGTTCCCGCGCGGCCCTTCTTCATCGGCAAACCCGGCTGGGAGCGGTCGAGCGCCTGGATTTGGCTCTTTTCGTCAAAGGACAAGACGATGGCATGGGCTGGCGGATCGACATACAGGCCAACCACATCCCGCAGTTTCTGGACGAACTTGGGATCGGTCGAGAGCTTGAACTGACGTACCCGGTGCGGCTGCAGCCCATGCGAACGCCAGATACGCTGAACCGAACTGACGCTGATGCCCACTTCCTTCGCCATCATCTGGGCGGTCCAGTGTGTGGTCTCGGCGAGCGGATCGGTCTGGGTCAACGCCACGACACGCTCGGCCACTTCAGCCTCCAGCGGCGCGATGCGCGAGGGCCGCGTCTTGTCGCGCAAAAGCCCCTCCAAGCCTTCCGCCATGAAGCGCTCCTGCCAGCGCCAGACACAGGTTTTCGAGGTGCCGGTCTGGCGCATGATCTCGTTGGTGCCAACACCGTCGGCGGACAGAAGGACGATCTTTGCTCGCCAGACATGCTTCTGGGGGCTGTTGCGGTTCCTCGCCAGCGCTTGCAGGCGGCGGCGAATGGCGGGCGAGACGGTGACGGCTATTCCAGTGCGCATGCCAAAGACTCGCACGCCCAACAGCCAAAGGGAATCCCATACGGGATTCAAATGTCAGATTTCATCCACTAGCAAAGGCTCAACCATGACCGTCACGCCCTGTGACCCGAAGATCGCCTTGAGCGTTAACGACCGGCTCGCCAAGAGGAGCGCCTGATATGAATTGGCTTTCTCTCGTCGCCTATTTCTTCGGCGGCGCCTTTTTGACCAACGCGATTCCGCATTTCGTCAGCGGCGTGATGGGAAAGCCATTCCAAAGCCCCTTCGCCAAACCGCCGGGGCAAGGGCTCTCACCGTCGACCGTGAATGTCGTCTGGGGTGTTTTCAACCTCGTCACCGGCTACATCCTCGTCTGTCGCGTCGGCGATTTCGGCTGGCGGACCACGCGCGACGTCCTCCCGTTTGGGCTCGGCATTCTCCTGATGGGCCTGTTCAGCGCGCGGCAGTTCAGTCGCTTCCATGGCGGCGATTTGCCGAAACGTTCATGAGCGCTTCGCCAATGCGTAATTTCCGATCTCGCCAGCAGATGGCGGGGCTCCGTGATCGCGCATGAGCCCGTCACCGGAGGACAGCGACCCGGCACCGACGATAACGACGATCGGCTCACGCCCGGCGTTTGGAAAGTGGTTTCCGTTGCAGCCATTGGCTCCTTCATGGCGCAGCTCGACGCAACGGTCGTCAATGTGTCGCTTGCGAGCCTTGCCGCCGATCTGCACGTCGGCCTTGCGGCGATCCAATGGGTGACGAGCGGATATCTCTTGGCGCTGGCACTGATGCTGCCGCTGAATGGCTGGCTGGTCGATCGCATCGGGGCCAAGGCGCTTTATCTTTGGTGCTTCGCGGCCTTCACGCTCTCGTCGGCCCTGTGCGGTCTGGCATGGTCCGCCAATGCGCTGATTGCCTTTCGAATCCTCCAGGGCATGAGCGGCGGACTGCTCGCGCCCATGGCACAGATGATGATCGCCCGCGTTGCCGGCAAACATATGGCGCAGGTGGCCAGTATCGCCAGAGCTGCCGCATTGCTTGATCGAACACGCCCGGTCTTGCGATGCCGCTCCGCCGGCAAAACGCGCCTTTCGCGTCGGAAGAGTCACACAAGCAGGAAACCGATGCGTGCGCGCATTGTTGCGGCAGCGCTGGACGTCCTTGCAGACGGCAATGTCGCCGAGATGACGCATCGCAAAATCGCCATCTGCGCAAAGGCACCGCTGGCTGCAACGAGCAGACTGGGCCGGACGCGTTCCGTCAGATGATCTTGAACATGATCAACTTCTATATCGACCAAGGGCGGCGCAGCACGTTGCCCACTTCACGAGGTCGTGGAGTACTCCCGCTCCTGTTCCACCAGTCGATGAAAATCCGAAGGCGCGCCGATAACTGGCGCGCCTTCTTCGTCGCAGTCGTCAGACGAGTTCCGCCAATGCCGAAGCTTCGAAGCCGCGCAGACCGGCCGCATCGCCGGCGCGGACCTTGGCGACCCATTGCGGATCAGTGATCAGAGCGCGGCCGACCGCGATCAAGTCGAACTCGTCGCGTTCCATGCGCGCAATCAGCCGGTCGAGGCCGACGGTGGTCGAGGCTTCTCCGCTGAAGGCGGCCATGAAATCACCCGACAAACCCACCGAACCCACGCTGATAGTGGCGGCGCCGGTCAGCTTCTTGGCCCAGCCGGCGAAGTTGAGACCGTTGTCGCCATCGATCTCGGGAAACTCCGGTTCCCAGAAACGGCGCTGCGAACAATGGAGCGCGTCCGCCCCCGCCTCGACCAGCGGCTGAAGCCAGTCAGCCATCAAGTCCGGCGTATCCGCGAGGCGGGCGGCAAAATCCTGCTGCTTCCATTGGCTTAAACGGATGATGATCGGAAAGTCGGGCCCGACCGCAGCGCGCACGGCCGCGATGATCTCGGCCGCGAAGCGGGCACGCTCGCGGATCGTTGCGCCCCCATAACGATCGTCGCGGCGATTGCTGCCGGCCCAGAAGAACTGGTCGATGAGATAGCCGTGCGCACCGTGCAGCTCGACTGTATCGAAGCCGAGCCGTTTGGCGTCAGCCGCGGCCCTGGCGAAAGCCGCGATCGTATCGGCGATCGCCGCATCGTCCATGGCGACTCCGCGTTCGACGCCGGGTGCAGCGAGGCCGGACGGGCTCTCGACCGGAGCCTTGGGTTCCCAGTCTGTCTGAAAGCTCTTGACCGCGCCGGTGTGCCAGAGCTGCGGCCCCATGCGCCCGCCCGCTTCGTGCACCGCATCGATGACACCCCGCCAGCCGGCAAGCGCCGCCTCGCCATGGAAGAAAGGGATTCCTGGATCATTCCGCGATGCCGGGCGATCGACAACCGTCCCTTCAGATAGGATGAGACCAACGCCGCCTTCCGCGCGACGCCGATAATAAGCGGCGTTGGCCGGGCCTGGCACGCCCTCGGGCGCGAACGCGCGCGTCATTGGCGCCATAACGATGCGGTTGGGAAGCGATAGCGACTTGAGCTGAAACGGCCGGAACAGGATATCGGGGGATGGCAGGGTCACGTGCAGCAACTCCATTGCGAAGGGAGTACTCATAGTATATTTTGTATACCTAGCGTCAATCAGGCACCTTGCAGTCCCTAGGTATATTCGAGGTAACCATGGCCGATTGCGACCACCTCCATTTCTCGGCCGGGTGTCCTAGCCGGCTACTTTTCGACCAGGTCGCCGACAAATGGTCGATGATGGTGCTGACCGTGCTCGATCCAGGACCTATGCGTTTCAATGCGCTCAAACGGCACCTCGAGGGCGTAACCCAGAAGGCACTCACGCAATGTCTGCGCCGACTCGAGCGCAACGGGCTCGTTTCCCGTCGTGTCATCCCGGTCTCGCCGGTCGCGGTCGAGTACGCGATCACACCACTCGGTCGGTCGCTGCAGCTGCCGTTCAAGAAACTCTATGCCTGGATGCTGGCGAATTTGGATGAGGTGGAAGCAGCCCGTCGCTCCTTCGACGCGCGCACAGACACATCGTCGAAAAGGCGAAGCAGGCCGCCCGGAGTTGCGAAAGCAGGCCCACGCCACGTGCGCGACCATGTCGACGTTTAGCGCTGCAACGCCTCGTAGTTCACAATCCGAACCGGATTTCCATCCAACCAAGCCGCCACAGCTTCCACGGTGTCGGAATAGACGGCGCCCAGTAGTTCATGGGTGACGTACCCAAGATGGGGAGACAACGTCACGTTCGGCAAAAACCGCAATGGGTGGTCGGGTGGCAGCGGCTCGGTGTCAAAGACGTCCAATCCCGCACCGGCAATCCGTCCGGCTCTGAGCGCGGCGACAAGAGCCGCCTCATCGACGATCGGGCCTCTGGACGTGTTGATCAGATAGGCGCTCGGCTTCATCAGTGCCAGCTCGGATCCGGCGACGAGACCTCGCGTGCGCTCCGACAGCACCAAGTGAATGGAAACCACGTCGGCGTCTTCAAAGAGAGCCGCTTTCTCCACCCGGCGCACGCCAACCGCCGCCGCAGCCTCATCAGTTAGATTCTGGCTCCAGGCGATAACCTCCATCCCGAACACCTTCGCGTATTCGGTCATGCGCTTGCCGATCCTGCCGAGACCGAGAAGGCCGAGCGTTTTTCCGTCCAGAGTGATGCCTGTGGAGGTCTGCCACCCGCCCTCGCGCATCTGTCGATGTTCTTCGGCCAAGTTGCGCACCGTCGCGATCATCAACCCCCATGCCAGCTCCGGAGTACCATTGCTGGCAGCGGCAAATTTTGGGTTGGCGAAGTTCGGGTGGGCCACAAGGATGCCTCGTTCGCTGGCGGCGGCCATGTCCAGGTTCGGCAGGCTCCTGCCGACAATCGTGATCAGTTTCAGATTCGGCAGCCGCTCGATCAGCGTGCGCGGAAAGGCCATACGCTCGCGCAGAGTGCAAACCACGTCGAATGGCTGCAGCGCCTTTACGGCCTCGTTCTCGGTGAGATGATGGCCGAAAACCGTAACGTCCGCCCTGCTCCGCACAGGCGCCCAGTCGTCGAGCTCTAGGGCAACGCCGGCATAGTCGTCGAGTATCGCCACTTTGGGCATGCAGTCTCCCGTTTGTTCAATTCGAATGGGTTAATAACATTTATTCTATGCCCACCTCCACACCAGTTTTCTTCCACAATTTTTAGATACTTAGTCGTTCGCATCAAAACAGTGTTGGCGTGTCATCAGGGGGGCGTCACCACGCCTTCAGCGCCCGTGCCATAGATCGCTCACGATGAGAATGGCTGCGGTGTCGTCGAAATCGGCCTGTTCATCGCCGAAATCGATGACGTCCATTCCGGCAGGCGGTGTTTGGGCCTGAACCGCGTCGGAGCCTTTCTGTACGGAGAGGAATGTGACGCCAGCAATTGTCAGTGGCTCAAGCTGGGACAAGTCGATCGAACGGAAGTCCTTGAAATGCTCCGGCCGTCCGGCCCAATATTCAGCCTTGCGCGTACGCCTACTACGTGTCCGTAAGCGGTTACGGCACGCGTCTTCGGCAGCGAGCGGTCGAAAATATCTCGCATCCCCAACCTCGCATCACATGCGAGACTGTCAAAATTGCCGCCCTGCGAGGTATGATGGGTTCGATGACCATCACCGGGAACGCCGGTACTTCCTCAGCGGGCGGACGATATGACCAACATGATTTCAGCATCTGCACGGATCGTTGCATTGGGATTGGCTGTCGTAACCATCAGCCTTGCCTTAGCACGGGCCGACGCGTTCGACCATTTTGTAACCGCCGAAAACGGTATGTTGAAAGACGGCGCGAAGACGCTTCGCTTTCTTTCGTACAACGTACCGAACCTGAATTATATCGAAGACGATATGCGCTTTAGGCAGACCAATCCTTACCGCCTCCCAACCGAATATGAAATGCGCGACGTTTTCCAGACGGTCGCACAGATGGGCGGACAGGTGATCAGGATCTATACCGTGCCTGTCAAAAACACCGAGTTCCCGCCCGATGCCCCCACCTATGTGCTCGCTCCCGGAACGTTCAACGAAGAGGCGTTCAAACGGCTGGATTTGATGATGGCGCTGGCCAATCATTATGGCATCCGCATCATATTTCCACTCGTCAACAACTGGCCTTGGATGGGAGGCCGTCCGCAATACGCCGCCTTCCGCGGCAAGACGCCGGATCAGTTCTGGACCGATGAGCAGCTCATTGCGGATTTCGAAGTGACGATCCGGCACCTGCTCGAGCGCACCAACACGGTCACGGGCGTCAAGTACAAGGACGACAAAGCCATTCTATGCTGGGAAACAGGCAACGAGCTGTCGGCGCCATTTTCCTGGACGAAGCGGATTGCGCGATACATCAAATCAATTGACGGCAACCATTTGGTCATGGACGGCAGCAGAGGTGACATCTCGAACCGCTACCCCTCGGTGCAGTCCGGCGCGTTGACCGAAGCGAGCATCGATATCGTCACCACCCACCACTATGAGTCCGACACGACGTCCATTCCGGCGCACATTCAGGCCAATATCGACGCCATCAAACGCCAGAAAGTCTACATTGTCGGCGAATTCGGCTTTGCCCCGCTGCCCGACAACAAAGCGGCCATCGACAAAATCGTTTCGGCGCAACAAGACGTTGCCGGGGCGTTATTGTGGAGCCTACGCTTTCACAACGACGACGGCGGGTTCTATTGGCACACCGAGCCGGCCGGAAACAATCTGTACAGGGCATTCCTTTGGCCCGGTTTTGCCTCCGGGGAGGCCTATAACGAAACAGCCCTATTGGACTTTGTGAGGAAGATGGCCTTCGCCATTCAAGGAAAGGACGTTCCCGCCATTGGTCTGCCGCCAGCACCGCAGATGCCTTCCCAAAACGACGCTGGCGCGATTTGGTGGCGCGGTTCGCCCGGCGCAAGCGGCTATGACATAGAACGCGCGAATACACCGACGGGAGCGTGGGCCGTCCTTGCCACAAATGTCCCCGAGACGGCTCAGCCCTATTTTCCTACTTTCAACGACGAAACCGCAAAAGTCGGCAGCCGCCATTATTACCGGGTGCGCGCGCGCAACTCTGCGGGCATCTCCGCTCCGTCAAATGCGGTCGGGCCCATTCTCGTTTCCCGCCGGCTTATGGTCGACAGAATGCAGGATCTCTCGAAGGCGCTGTCGTCTAAGAACGTGCAAATCAGTACCGGCGGAGATCGCAGCTTCAAGGAGTTGCCGTCTCGATTGGCAGGAGAACAAGGCTCCGAGATCGTCTACCACATTCCGGGAGGATTGAAGTCGCTCGACCTCTATGCCTTCCAACGTTCGACAGCCGGTAACCTGCAATTTTTCGTTTCGACTGACGGCCATCAGTGGTCCGCGCTGGTTCCGAACGTCAAACAATTTCCCTACAAGGAAACAAATTACGATTACTGGACGCCGACACTTTATCACGGCGACAGCGATGGCGCCGACCAATACCTGAAGATCGTGTTCGGCAGCGGCCAATACCAACTCGGGCGAGCGGAATTCTCCTACAACTAGCGCCGGAGAGAACAGCAAATGCCGGTCAATCGGCTGCCCGCAAAGGTGAAGCCGTCGTGCCGCGAACGACGATCCGATGCGGGAGGCAAATGCTGTTCTTGTTCACCTGGGTGACGGCATCACTTGTCAGCGCCGCCGCCGCGGCCGCGGCCATTCCCGAAACCGGCTGCCGACATTTTGTCAACCGCGGCCACACCGCCCGCGAAAACCAGCCGTCATCAAATCCGGCCACCGACAAGTCGTGCGGGACCGCCAGATTGAACTTGAGCGAGACGGCGACCACGCCGGCCGCCATATCGTCATTGCAGGCGAAGATCGCCGTTGGACGCCTCGGCAAGGACAACAAGTCGTTTCCTGCATCGAATCCCGATTTGTAGGTGTAATTTCCCTGCACCTGCAGATTCTCTTCCACAGACAAGCCGGCATCGGACAATGCTGCAAGATATCCGTCATAGCGCCGCCCGGCATCGGCATGGCCGGTTGCCCCTCTCACGATCGCTATTCGACGGTGACCAAGTCCGATAAGATAGTTCGTCATCTCATACGCCGCCTTGAAGTTATCGATATCGACGTCGATATGTGACAAACCACTTTGCGAAGGCGAAATTCGCGCGACAGGCGCTTCGGCATCTTCCAGGATATCGATCAGATTTTGATCGTCGCATAGCGGCGGCGTCAGGATAGCCCCCGCAAGACACGACCCGGCCACGAGCCGTTTCACATGCTCGGTGCTGTCGACGCCGGACGGAACACATTCCACGACGAGGTGAAACCCCTCCTGGTGACAGAACGATAGCGCCCCGGTCTGCAGCCGCCCGATGTAACCGGAACCTGCGGCGGGCTCATCACAGAAAAGAGCGAGCATGGTGGGCCGTTCGCTCGCCAAATGACGCGCCTGCAGGTTTGGCTTGTAGCCGAGAGATACGACGGCATCCAAAACGCGTGCACGCGTTTTCTGGCTTACCTCGGGCTGATGGTTGACGACTTTCGAGACGGTCTTGGTCGAGACCTTCGCGTATTTGGCAACGTCGTAGATGTTGACCCGCTTTCGCGGTGGCAACATGTCGTCCGGGGACCGCTCGCTCATCATCTTGTCCTCGCCGCATTAATGTTTCTTAGGGCCCTGTGCGACGTTGTTTTCGATGCCCACCTTAAATCGGCCGCTTGTCGATACTGTTCAGCGCCAGGGCATGGCTGCGGACGATTTCGAGCGTCGAGCGATCCGTGTCGAAAACCGAGTTGCGGCCTTGCGGCTCCTGCGGGGGATCACCGACGAACGAAGTATCGCCCTCCACCATATTGAAGTCGGCGTGCTGGGCGCGGCCCGTTCCACCCCACGCCCAGAAGTTCGTTCCGGCAAACGGCCCGTTCTGCCTCGCGCTGGCTTCCACCGCGTCAAAAACAAGCTTGTAATAACGGTCGCGATAGATGGTGGGGACGGTCAAACCATATCCACCGTCGTCACGCGGAAGGCCGAACTCCTCGGCCACGGCAGGCTTGTTCAGCGACGCCGCGATCTCTAGATGGGTGGCGATGTAATCGCGCGTATTGGCTTCGCAGGCCGGATAAGTGGCCGGCAGATTGGCCGGATCGATCCAGCTCCAGTTGAGCGGCCAGATATGAAAGGTCATGTAATCGACGCCCGAAAGAGCATTGAGCCGGACCAAACAATTGCGGTCATCCATACAGCCCCTGAGCCCTTCGTTGCCCGTCGACACAAGATGATTGCCGTCCAGCGAACGGATGAACGCGGCGGTATCGGCGACCCAGGCATAGAACGCCGCCATCGGCGGCGCGTTCGCGGGGCTGCCCCCCGGGCGCGGCTCGTTCGCCAATTGCCATGCCATGATTGCGGGATCGTCGCGATAGGCGATACCGGTGATGCTGTTGCGCCGGCCGATCAAGGCGGCGATGTATTCGCGATAAAGCACATTTGCCTTGGCACTTTGGTAGAACGTCGCGCTGTAGTCGGCCCACGCCGGCCAAGGATGCGCCGGATCGTTCATATCGAAATAATGCCCGCCGTTGGTCCAATAGAGATACGTCACCATACCGCCGGTCCACTCCCAAAAATTGTTGAGGAATATGACGGCTTTCAAATCGCGTTTGCCCATCTCTGCCAGAAGGAAATCGAGTCCGACCAACAGTTCTTCATTATAGGCGTTCGAGGAATCACGAAACGCGGGCCGCAGCGAGTTCTTCAACGGCGAGTTTTCCGAGGCACCCAGTACGCGAAGATTGACAACTCTGAGTGCGGCCAAGGCGTCGAGTTCGCGCTTCAGACGGTCGCGATTACCGGTGGGGCCCGGCGCGCCGAGGTAGGCGCCGTACCACATGTTGGTACCCACATAACGATAAGGCGCACCGTTGAGCAGGAAGCGCTGCCCCTTCACTCTCACGAAGGGGCTGTCTCCCAACGCCGGCGCAGCAAGGGCGTTTGCTCCCTCACCTACTGTTGCCAATGAGGCTGCACCCAACACCACATTTCGTCTCGTCAACACTTCGACATCCTTTCATTCGCAGCGAGCAATTAGGGATTGGTGAGAAGCCCACAAACACCGCCGCCCACATTCGTTCCAAATCGCGGACCATCCGCCGAAAACGCGACGTAGTTGTTCTCTTCTCCCAGCGCCGGCCATAACGGCAAGTCTTCGCCGTTGGGATCGCCCGTCTTGGCAAAATTGGTCCAATAGGCCGCCAGCGGTGGCCATTGCGCGTCCCCCATCGCCGGTGGCGGTTCATCGAATACAAACGGCAGTTCGGAGCCGTGAGCGGCCGGTTGCGGCAATCCCGGCTTGGCAATTTCGAGTTGATAGCGCCACACCTTGGGTGTCAACGCGTGCTGCCGCACCGAAACCAAGTTTGCCGGACAGCGGAAAATCACATCCGCCGAAATGCGGTCGACGATGCTTCCCAGAACGGGGTCGTCGGCGGGCGGTTCGGAACCCAAATAACCATAGTACGCAAGCGCTTCGTTCGCGTTCCGGCCGAAGATTTCTTCCACCCAGCCACGAGCGGATTGCCTCGCCCCCTCGACCGTGAATTCGCGCACCGAATTACCGACGATCAAAGGGACGGACGCTTGTTTACCCTCGGCGAGCAGCCGAGCCGGCGTACCCGGCACGATCCAACCATCGACAACCGCCTGCAGCCAGATAAAGCTCGCATCGACGTTTCTCGTCGGCAGCAATCGGTCGGTGGCATCCAATAGCGCGGCACTTGGCGCCTGCCGCAACGCTTTCAATCCGTCCGAACCTTCCGGCAAATTCATCAGGCGGAGAAGATCGGCACCGATCTTTTCGTTCTCGGCCAAGGTGCGCGGCGGCACACCGAAGCCCGGCGTTCCGCTTTGCAGGATTGCCTTGTGGAACAAACCATGCGCCTGCGGCGAAAGCATCAGAAGCCCGACATCCTGTCCGCCGGCGGAGTGCCCAAAAAGGGTGATGTTGCCGGGATCGCCACCAAAGGCGGCGATATTGGCCTTCACCCACTTCAGCACCGCAATCTGGTCCATGAGGCCGTAGTTTCCGGAAGCGTGCTGCGGCGACTCCGCCGTCAGTGACGCCGACGAAAGAAATCCGAATACCCCAAGCCGATACTGCATGGTGACCAGTACAATGCCGCGCCGGACGAT
>JAATGK010000483.1 GCA_015654715.1 Alphaproteobacteria bacterium | reverse complement strand
CGCTTCGAGACCTTCGCCTATGCCTATGATCGCGACGATGGCGGCGATATGCGCAAGCGGCTGGTCGCCAGCTTCGATCACTTCGTCGATATAACGGACGCCTCACACACCAATGCCGCGCAGCGCATTTTCGACGACGGCGTCGATATTCTCGTCGACCTCAAGGGCTATACCGGCGGCGCCCGCACCGAGATCCTGGTGAGCGGGCCGGCGCCCATCCAAGCCAATTTCATCGGCTATCCCGGCACCATGGGCGCGGATTTCATCGACTATGTCATCGCCGATCCGGTGATTTTACCGCTGTCGTCGCAGCCGTTCTATGTCGAAAAAATCGTTCAGTTGCCGCATTGCTACCAGCCCAACGACAGCCAGCGCCAGATCGCCGGTCAGACCCAGACACGCGCACTGCACCATCTGCCGGAACACGGCTTCGTTTTCTGCTGTTTCAACGCGCCGCACAAAATCGTACCGGAATTCTTCGATTGCTGGATGCGCTTGCTGGCGGCGGTTCCCGGCAGTGTGTTGTGGCTGCTGGCGAAGAACAGCGACGCCGTTCCCAATCTTCGCCGTGCGGCGGTGGAACGCGGCATCGACCCGGAGCGTCTGATCTTCGCTCCGCCCATCGTCCTAAGCGAACATCTGGCGCGCCACCGGATGGCGAACCTATTCCTGGACACGCTGCCTTACGGGGCCCACACTACGGCCAGCGATGCGTTGTGGGCGGGCCTGCCGGTAGTGACCTGCGCCGGCAACACCTTCGCCGGCCGTGTCGGCGCCAGTCTGTTGCAGGCGGTCGGCATGCCGGAATTGATCACCCACTCGCTGGCGGAATACGAAGCCAAGGCGCTGATGCTGGCGCAAAATCCCGCCGAACTGGCCAGGCTCAAAAGCAAGTTGAGCGGCAACCTGCCGATGGCGCCTCTATTCGACACAACGCGCTATGCCAGAGGATTGGAAAACGCCTATCTCCGCATGGTCGCGTTGCGGCAAGCGGGACAAGCGCCGCAAGCCTTCGCCGTGCAGGACTAGCCATCGCGCGGTTTTCACGTTTTCGCCGGCATAACGGGCGAGATTGGCGCGCGCCGGACGCCGATGGCGGGCAGATAGAGCAGCAGCGCCGACGCGACGTAGGTCGACGAGAAGGTTCCGACCAGAATTCCGAACAGGATGGCGGCCGAGAAATCGAACAGCGCCGGGCCGCCGATCAGCATGAGCGGCAATACCGCCATCGCTGTTGCGGTCGATACCAGGGTGGTTCTGGTGGCGATCTGATTGGTCGACAGATTGATCAGATCGCGGATCGACATCACCTTGTATTTCCGCCGGTTCTCGCGGATGCGGTCGAACACCACCACGGTGTCGTTGATGGAATAGCCCGCCAGCAACAGCAGCGCGGCCACCGAGTTGATGGAAAAGTCGAGCTGAAATACCGAGTAGAGACCGGCGGTGACGAAGACGTCGTGGCCGGTGGCGATCAGCGCCGCGACGCCGTACTGCCATTCGAAACGGAAGGCGACGTAGAGCGAAATCATCAGGACGGCAAGGATGGTCGCATAAATGCCGTGCAGGAAGAGTTCGCCCGAGACCTTGGCACCGATGATCTGGGTGTCGAGATAGCGATACGAAGGGCCGAGCTTTGCCTTGATGGCGGCTGCCGTCTGCGCCTCGGTCTTGCCGGCCTCAGGTCGCGCCACGATGCGGACACAGGAATTCGCCGGCTGGTCGCAAATGCCGCCGCCGATACTCTGCACATGCACATCGTTGAGCCCGCGGCTGCCGAGCGTGTGCCGGATATCGGCGACCGCGATGGCGTGCGGCGCCTTGGCTCTGATTTCGATGCCGCCGGCAAAGTCGATGCCGAGGTTGAAGCCGCGGGTCGCCATGGCGAGGATCGCAATCGCGAGCAGCAGGCCGTCGATCGCGAAGGCGATGTAACGCCATTTGACGAAATCGACGTTGGTCGTCTCCGGGATGAAGCGCAGCAGGACCATGGGGTGGCGTCAGGGGTGCGTTAAGACGTGCAACAGCACGACCGCAAGAAAGACGAGGGCCGGAGCCGCGGCAAAGAAAACGGCGGCCCAACCTCGCCAACCCTCATTGTTGAACTCCGGGGCGAATTG
>JAATGK010000480.1 GCA_015654715.1 Alphaproteobacteria bacterium | reverse complement strand
AGGACTCCGTGCGGTGCTCGACGAGCTTGCCGTCGCGAATGATGTAGGTTTCCTCGGCATGGCTGATGAGCTGCGGATCGTGGCTGGCGAAGATGAAACTCACTTCCTGCTCATGCTGCATCTTGCGCATCAACTGGATGATCTGCAGCCCGGTCTGGCTGTCGAGATTGGCGGTCGGCTCGTCGGCGAGCACAATCTCGGGATGCTTGACCAGGGCGCGGGCGATGGCGACACGCTGCTTCTGGCCGCCGGAAAGCTGGTTGGGACGCTGCTTGGCCTGATCGGCCAAACCCACCGCCGCCAACATGCCCATGGTGCGGGTGCGGCGCTCGGCGGCGTTCATGCCGATCAAGAGCAGCGGGTACTCGACGTTCTCGTAGGCCGACAGCACCGGATAAAGGCTGAAATTCTGGAAGATGAAAGCGATGTTGCGGGCCCGGAAATCGGTGACCTTATTGTCCGACAGCTTGCCCACCGCCTCACCCGCCACTTGCAGCGTACCGGTGGAAGGTTTGTCGATGCAGCCGATCAAGTTGAGCAAGGTCGTCTTGCCGCTGCCCGAGGGGCCGACGATCATGGCGAACCGCTTGCGCGGAATGTCCATGGTGATGCCATTGATGGCGGTAACTTTCAGACCCTCATCGTCATAGGTCTTCACGACATCGCGCAGACTGACGACCGGCGCCTGAGGCGCTGCTTGTTCCGACACTTGGAATCCTCCACCACCGCCGGCACATCCCGGCTAGGTTGCAATCCTGCCCTAAAGTGCGGCGGCGCGCGACCACAGGGCCGTGACACCACCAAGACCTCAATGCAGATTACTCTATTCAACAGAGTACTCCATTGCAAGGAAATTTTGTGGGTGATGAAGACTTTGAAAGTGCTGTGTTTTTTGGTGGAAGACGGGGGCCAACTTTTCCGGAAAGCGATCTGCAGCAGCGGGCGTTCTGACGAATTCCCTTTACCCTCCCCTCGAGGGAGGGTCGAAAAATCGAAGCGAAAGCGGAGATTTTTCGGGGAGGGGTACGCCGAGACGTCCGCCACGACATACCCCTCCCCGAAATTCCCGCTCGCTACCGCTCGCAAAAATTTCGACCCTCCCTCAAGGGGAGGGTAAAGTCGCCCTATGCGTCCTTGGTCGCCAGCGCTTTCAGCGCCTGGTAACGGCGGTGCATCTGCGCCTCGGCCTCTTTCACCAGTTCGGCATAGCGGGCGTGATCGGCCTTGTCGGTGATCTTGAAGCGCGTTTCGCCCGCCATGAACTCGGCCAGCGGCAGCGACGGCTCCTGACAATCGAGCGACAGCGGCGCCTGCCCCAACGCGGCGCGGCGCGGATCGTAGCGATAAAGCGGCCAGTAACCCGACGCGACGGCGTCACGCTGGCGCTCCAAGCCGGATGCCAGATCGAAGCCGTGATGGATGCAGTGCGAATAGGCGATGATCAGCGAGACGCCGTCATATGACGCCGCTTCCGACAGCGCGGTCACGACCTGGGTATCTTTGGCGCCGACCGCAACGGTGGCGACATAGACATCCTTGTACGACATAGCGATGGCGCCGAGGTCTTTCTTGGCGCGGGCTTTGCCGGTGGTGGCGAATTTCGCCGCGGCGCCGATAGGAGTCGACTTCGACTGCTGCCCACCAGTGTTGGAATAAACTTCGGTATCGAGCACCAGGATATTCACGTTGCGGCCGGACGCCAGAATGTGATCGAGACCGCCGAAGCCGATGTCGTAAGCCCAGCCATCGCCGCCGATGATCCACACCACCTTGTCGACGAGGTAATCGGCGAGTTCGCTCAGGCGCTGCGCCTCGTTGCCGGATTTCGTTGCCAGGATGGATTTCAGCTCGGCAACTTGGGCGCGACGGGTGCGGATGTCCGCATCGGTTTTGCCGCCGACCTCCGACAACGCCGCGGCCAACGGTTCAGGCAGTTCGCCCGCCAGCTTGGCGACAAGGCCGCGGGCTTCGGCGCCATGACGATCGACCGCCAGGCGCATGCCGAGACCGAATTCGGCATTGTCTTCGAACAGCGAGTTCGACCACGCCGGACCGCGGCCGTCGCGGCCGGTGGTGTACGGTGTCGTCGGCAGATTGCCGCTGAAGATCGACGAGCAGCCGGTGGCGTTGGCCACCATCATGCGGTCGCCGAAGAGTTGCGTCAGGGTGCGGATGTACGGGGTCTCGCCGCAGCCGGTGCAGGCGCCTGAGAATTCGAACAACGGCGGCATGAACTGGCTGGCGCGAAGGCTCATTTTCAGGTCGGCGCGTTCGAGATCGGGCAACTTGAGGAAGGCGGCGAAGTTCGCCTTTTCGGCCTCCAGCAAACCCGCTTTCGGCGTCATCGCCAGGGCGCCCTCGCGCGGACAGGCGCTAATGCAAAGCCCGCAGCCGGTGCAATCTTCCGGCGCCACTTGCAGCACGTAACGGTTATCGCCCTTCACTTCCTTGCCCTTGAAGGCGAGCGATGGAAGCGCCGTGCCTTCGAGCGTCGCCGTCGGGACCGCCTTGGCGCGCAAGGCCGCGTGCGGGCAGACCATCAGGCACTTGTTGCACTGGGTGCAGGTGGCCGGATTCCACGCCGGGATTTCGTCGGCGATGTTGCGCTTTTCGTATTTGGCGGTGCCGACCGGCCAAGTGCCGTCGGGCGGCATGGCGGATACCGGCAGCGCATCGCCCCGGCCCGCCAGCATTTCCGCGGTGACGTTGCGAACGAAATCGGGCGCATCGGCGGGCACGATCGGCGGCAATTCGGCGCCATCGATCACCGACGGAATGGCCACTTCTGTCAGGTGATCCAGCGTCATGT
>JAATGK010000199.1 GCA_015654715.1 Alphaproteobacteria bacterium | reverse complement strand
TTTTCCGTCAATTCGTTCAAGGGGCTGAGTTTGGTGACCGTGAAAACGGGGCGGCCTGACAGCGCTTCCCCAAGCCTCTCCTCGGCATCGCCATAGGCGCGGGCGGTATCAAATTGGCGGATTCCTGAATCGGCAGCGCGGCGAACTAGCGCCAACGCCGCAGCACGAGAGGGCTTGCCTGTGCGATTTGCGGCCCCATAATCGAGCCCGAGTTGCACGGAGCCCAAGACGAATTCGGCCATGGCGCGGGTCCCAAGGGTGCGTCGTCACGCTGGCACCTCATGGTTAAGAAGACCTTACGGGCGAGGTCGCACCCGGTGCGGGGCGGTATTGCGCCGCAATAGTCACATTTTTGGCTTTTTGGCCGCAGACCTTCGCCATAATAAAGTTGCATAGTATTCCAAGATGCGCGATGCGGGCGCCGCGCGGTGCTTCGCGCTAAAGCTAGGTGAGGAATCCATGAAGAAGAGTATGTTGCGGGCCGCACTGGTCGCCTGCCTCCCGTTCTGCGCTATGGCACTGACCGTTGTGACGATTCCGGCGCAGGCCGCCGACAAAGACAAGGCGGAAGCTCCCAAGGTCAGCAAATCGGTATCGAAAGTTCTTAGCGAGTGCAAGAAGGCGCTCGACGCTAAGGACTACCCCACAGCCATTGCCAAGTGCACCGAGGCTAAGGGCACGGCCGATTTGACGGACTACGACAACTACCTGATCAACCGTTTCCTCGGCGTTGCTTATTTCCAGACCAACGATCGCGCCAAAGCCGAAGAGGCTTTCGTCGCCGTGTTGAAGAATCCGGCCTGCCCGCTGGAAGACCGCCAGAACCTGATCGGCCCGGCGTTGTCGCTGGCGTCCGAGTTGAACAACTCTGCGCTGGTCGTCGAACTCGGCCAGATCGCGCAGAAGGACAAGGTCACCAACCCGGACATCTACGGGACGATCGCGCAAGCCTATTACGGCGCCAACGACAGTCAGAACGCGATCCTCTATGCCCAGAAGGGCATCGACCTCGCTGCGTCGCAGGGAAAGGTCCCGCAATACGCGATTTATCAGATCCTGACCTTCTCCTATGACAAGCTGAAAGACCGCCCCAACGAATTGAAGGGCCTGGCGCTGATGGCCCGCGACTACGGCAAGGCCGAGGACTGGGTCTATCTGCTCGACATCTCGCTCGAGACGCTGCCGGCCGGCAACAAGACCGCGCGCGAAGTTGCGGCGCTTGATATCTATCGCCTGCGCCTCCTCGTCGGCGCCAACTGGTCGTCGTCGAACTTCCTCGAAGCCGCCGATGCGGCCGACGCTATCCGCGCCTTCGGTGACGAACGCACCTTCCTGCAGATGGGCATCGCCAAAGGCGTGTTCAACCAAGCCAAGGTCGCTCCGACGGTCGCCAAGAACGCCGCTGACGCCCGGAAAGATGAGCCGGTCCTGCCGCAGGTCGAAAAAGCTGCCAGGGACGGCAAGGCGCTGACCAGCGTTGCCGAAGCCTATTACGGCTACGGCCGCTATGCCGACGCCGCCCGCGTCGCCCAGTCTGCCATCGCCGCCGGTGGCCCGTTGGTCGCCGAAGCCAAGCTGGTTCTGGCCATGTCTCAGACCCGTCAAGGCAATGAAGCCGCCGCCAAGCAGACGCTGACGGGCTTCACCGGCGATCCCGCCTTGGTCCGCGCTGCCGAGCTGTGGAGCGTGTACCTCAATCGCGCGCCTCAGGCTCCGGCCGCCGCTGCGAAATAAGTTCGTATTGTCTGACCCGGGTGTCCCTGTGAAGGGGCACCCGGCTTTCTTTTGGTGCCCCCTTTCCCGGTGTTGGCGCTTTTGATCCGCAGACCGGCGGCAAGCGCTTCAAAAAGGGCTGCATGCTCGCCTTCCTGCCGTGTCTCATCTTCTTCGTGATCGCGCCCTTGTCGGTGAGTCTGGCGCTATGGCTGGCGTTCGCCGCCGCCTTTGCCATCGGCATCCAAGCGTTCGGCGCCTATCGTACGGTGCGCATTTTCGATGCCTGCGGCTTGCTGCTGTTCGGGGCGCTGGCGCTTTATGCCGGTTTCGTCGACACCGATTTCGGCCCCGCCAAAGCCAGCCTGGTGCTGGAGGCCGGATTCCTGGCCGCCATCCTGTGGTCGATGTCCTCGCACCAGCCCTTCACCGCCCAATATCACTGGCTGAAAGGCGAGCACGA
>JAATGK010000312.1 GCA_015654715.1 Alphaproteobacteria bacterium | reverse complement strand
TCCGTTCTCGACCAAAGGCTTCGCCGAAGCGCGCAAGGCCTATACGAGTTTTGAAGCCAAGCGTACTAACTGGTGGTGGAGGCTGTGGTCATGAAATCGCTCCGTATTTTTATGGCTTTTGCCGCCGTCCTCCTGGCCGCTCCGGCGGTCGCTCAGGACGCCCAGCAGCAGCAGCAGGCGGCAAGAGGCCCGCAGCCGACCGACAACAAGGAAATCGGCGACTGGACGGTGCGTTGCTATCCGGTGAAGTCGCCGACGCCATGCAACATGCTTGAACTGCGCGTCGCCAAGAAGACCGGCCAGCGCATCCTCGGTGTTCTCTTGGCCTATGCCCCGAGCAGCAACTCGAACGTGATCCAGATCTCGGTGCCGCTCGGTGTGGCGCTGCAGAACGGTCTGATCATCTCGAGCGACACCTATAAATCGCCGCCGATCAAGTTCCGGCGTTGCGATCAGGGCGGTTGCTATGTCGAATCCGCCATCGGTGACGACATCCTCGGCCAGCTCGCCAAGGCGACCAATGCGAAGATGCAGATCGTCTCGGTCGACGGCAAGCGCTACGACCTCGCTTTCTCGCTGAAGGGATTCACCGAAGCGCGCAGCGCGATGGTGGACCTCGCCAAGTCGCATGCGGGCAAGGGCGAAACTGCACCAGCACCGGCGGCGCAGTAACGTAGTTCTACTTTCGTTCAGTATCGAGGGCGCGCGGATTTGTCCGCGCGCCCTTTCTATTAGCGACAAATGGGACAAACCTGGAAAAAAACGCTTTGCTATGCCGACCGGGTTCCGACGATTGTGCGTTAGACCCCGGTAAGGGTGGAGCCCATGAACGATCAACCGAACCGTTTTGATACTGCCAAAGTTGCCGCTAGGCGCAATTTCGACGAAGCGCGCCGGCGTTTTGGAACCGGCGGAGACGGCGAACTCAACGCTTATGGGCGCTGGCGCGAACACCATCCTCAGTTCAACAAGACGATCTGGGTCGTCGTTGCGCTGGTGCTGGTCGGGCTTTTCGTCTGGTGGCTGCTGCCGGGCAAGGCAAAAAACGACATGCCGCGCGGCATGGGCGGTCCCCAGCCGGTCGGCGTGGCGCGGGCCGTGAAAGGCCCTATCGACGTCACCGTCAATGCGCTCGGCACCGTGACGCCGCTCGCCACCGTCAGTGTGCGCCCGCAGGTTTCGGGCACCGTCATCCGCTTCGCCTTCCACGAAGGCCAGATGGTGAAAGCCGGCGATCTTCTCGCCGAAATCGATCCGCGACCGTTCCAGGCGGCGCTCGATCAAGCCAAGGGCCAGCTCGCCCGCGACCAGGCTTCCCTGGTCAACGCCCGCATCGAACTCAAGCGCCAGCATTCGCTGATGGCCGCCAACGCCACGTCGCAGCAGAACGTCGACAACCAGATCGCGACGGTCAAGCAGGACGAAGGCACGGTCGTCTCCGATCAGGCCAACGTTCAGTCCGCCGCGATCAATCTCGGCTACACCAAGGTCACTTCGCCGGTGGCGGGCCGGGCCGGTATCCGCACGGTCGACGTCGGCAATTTCGTCAGCGCCGGCCAAACGACGGCGATCGTGGTGGTAACGCAGTTGCAGCCGATCTCGGTCCTGTTCACCGTACCCGAGGACAACATCGGCGCCATCATGGCGCGCTTCAACGCCGGCGAGGCGATGCAGGTCGATGTCTATGATCGTGCCCAAACCAACAAACTCGCCACCGGACGGCTCGCCGCCGTCGACAGCCAGGTTGATACCACCACCGGCACGGTCAAGTTGCGGGCGATGTTCAGCAATGACGACGGCGATCTCTTCCCCAACCAGTTCGTCAACGTGCGTCTGTTGGTCAACACGCTGCAGAATCAGGTGGTGATTCCGGCAGCGGCGGTTCAGCGCGGCGCCAGCGGCACCTTCGCGTTCGTCGTCAAGTCCGACAAAACGGTGTCGATGCGCGTCATCACTCTCGGTGTCCAGCAAGGCGATAGCGTCGCCATCACCAAGGGTCTCAATCCCGGCGAGACGGTGGTGACCGATGGTGCCGACCGTCTGCGCGACGGCGGCGAGGTCACTATTCCCGGCGGTCAGACGGTCGTCGATGTCAAGGCGCCGGCGGGCGCCACCGGCGGCGGTCTCAGCGACGCCGAACGGGCGGCACGCCGCGCCAAGATGATGGCGGCCTGCGGTGCCGACATGAAGAAATACTGTGACGGCATGACGGGCCGCGAGGCCTTCATGTGTCTACGCGAGCATCGCGACGACGTCAGCGATGCGTGCAAGACCGAGATGAAGAGCATGCGGCGCTCCGGCGGCGGTGGGCGCCCGGGTGGTGGACCGCCCGGTTGATGGGGTAGCCAGCAAATGAACCCCTCAGCACCGTTCATCAAACGCCCGGTGGCAACGTCGCTCCTGATGCTGGCGATCATGTTGCTCGGCATCATGGGCTACAGATTCCTGCCGCTTTCGGCTTTGCCGCAGGTCGATTATCCGACCATCCAGGTCGTGACCTTCCTGCCCGGCGCCAGCCCGGACGTGATGACCACCTCGGTCACCGCGCCCTTGGAGCGCCAGTTCGGCCAGATGCCGGGCCTCAAGCAGATGTCGTCGATTTCCTCGGGCGGGGCGTCGGTCATCACTTTGCAGTTCGATCTTTCGCTGTCGCTCGACATCGCCGAGCAGGAGGTGCAGGCGGCGATCAATGCGGGCGGCAACATGCTGCCGTCGAGCCTGCCGGCGCCGCCGATCTACAACAAGGTCAATCCGGCCGACGCGCCGATTCTGACGCTGGCGATTCACTCCAAATCGATGCAGCTGACCGAACTGGAGAACCTCGCCGAAACGCGCATTGCCCAAAAGCTGTCGCAGATTTCCGGCGTCGGTCTGGTCTCGATCAACGGCGGCCAGCGTCCGGCGGTCAGGGTGCGCGCCAACATCCAGGCGCTCGCCCATTACGGCCTCAACATCGACGATTTGCGTTCTACGATCTCGAACGCCAACACCAATGCGCCGAAAGGCAGCTTCGACGGGCCGTCGCGCTCCTACACCATCAACGCCAACGACCAGATCCAGAGCCCCGAGGACTACAAGAAGATCGTCGTCGCCTATAAAAACGGCGCGCCGGTCTATCTCTCCGACGTGGCAACCGTCACTGACAGCGCCGAGAACACCAAACTCGCAAGCTGGGTGAACACGACCCCGGCGATCATCCTCAACATCCAGCGCCAGCCGGGCGCCAATGTCATCGCCGTGGCGGACGCGGTAAAGGCCATCCTCAAGGACATCGAGTCCGGGCTGCCCGGTTCGGTTCAGGTCGACGTCGTGACCGATCGCACCAACACCATCCGCGC
>JAATGK010000419.1 GCA_015654715.1 Alphaproteobacteria bacterium | reverse complement strand
GATGGCGGCGGCGGCCTGCAACAAGGCGCGCGTCAGGCTGACGAGAACCGATCCGCCGGTCTCCCCACCCACGATCGAGAGGAACATCAGGATCGGCACCACCGCGATGTCTTGCGCCAACAGAACCGCAAAGCTGGCGCGTCCGACGGTCGACGACAGCCGGTTTTGATTTGATAACAATTCGAGCACGATGGCTGTGGAGGAGAGCGAAACGGTGGCGCCCAAGACAATGGCGGCGTGGGCGGGAAAACCGGCCAGCGATGCGATCCCCGCGATGGCGGCTGAGGTCGCCAGCACTTGCAATCCGCCCAGTCCCACCACCAGCCGCCGCATCGCCTTCAGGCGCTGGAACGACAGCTCGAGGCCGATCATGAACAATAAGAACACGATGCCCAGTTCGGCAAAGCCCGACACATGTGTGGCATCGACCACGGTGAACCAGTAGAGCGGCGGGAATTGCTTGATAAAGGAGCCGAGCGCGAGCGGCCCCAAGAGCGCCCCGGCGCCGAGATAGCCGAGCACCGGGCTGATGCCCGCCTTGCGCACCAAGGGGACGATCACCGCGGCGGTGCCGAGCACAACCAGGGCGTCACTGTAACCGGTGATGTCGAATGCGGCAGCCATTCCGGCGCCCAGCATGCGGTCGGTAGCTGCAAGATGCAACCCGGTGCGTCGCCGGGCGGTTTTCCGACCGAGAGCGCAACAATAACGGAATCAGTCGTTGTCGTTATCGTTGTCGTGGTTGTGACAGTGGCCGGGATCGTCGCAGTCGCAATCTTCGGGGTTGTCGCACTGGCAGTGCTTTTCGCTCTGCTGGTGGCGGACGATCAGCCAGGATTCGTCATCGTAGGCATTGACCGCGACGTGGCGCACGCTGTGGGCGAGGCGGTGAAACACGTCGGCGGGGTCGTCCTCGGCCAGGGCGCGAATTTCCGCCGGTGTCAGTTCGCTGACGTAGACGATCTTGAGAGAACTCACTGCGATGGCGCGGTAATCCAAGATCAGATCGGGCGAAACCTCGGCGATGTCGTAAAGATAACTAACGCGACCTTGCAGCGCCAACAGCGGCTCCGGCGGCGGGCCGGCATAATCAAGGTCGCCGGGCGTCGCCCAAGGATCGTCGAAGATGACGCTGTGCAGCCGCCCGTTGCGCTTTTTGAGGAACAACAAATAGCTGGCCAGCTCGGCTGCGGCGCCCTCTTGCGAGGCACCCCAGCCGGCGTCGACCTCGAGATCAGGCAGAGTGATGGGATCGACGAAATCCGGCACGAACACGACCGGTTCCCACAAGGCTTCGCGGTGGAGTTCGGCCGCAATACCGCCGTCGGCCGCATCGAGCTGGGCCGTTGCGAACGCCAGAGCGTCATCGTCAAGCCGTACGGCGACCATGGCCTGCCACTATCGTTGGTTTGCGCCGCCGTAATGCGGCCATGCGGGTGCCGAAACGCCGGATCACCATCTTGAGCTGGGGCTCGCGCACGGCGCCTGCCGCTTCGATCACCGAACACCAGCGCCGCTCGCGGGCCTCCATCTCGGCCCAATCGGGACTTTCGTCGGTCACCTTGAGCGGGAAAACATCGACGCGGCAGGGCAGTTCGGCCCCATCGCGCAACAATTTCATGTAGCGGTATTGGCCCACCGCCGCTTTTTCCATCACGCCGGTGACGCCGGCTTCTTCCTCGGCCTCGCGCGCCGCGGCTTCGGTCGGCTTGATGCCGTCCATTGGCCAGCCTTTGGGAATGATCCAGCGCCGTGTCCGCCGCGAGGTGACGAGCAGGATCTGGAGTTCGTCGTCGCGCAGCCGCCAAGGCAAGGCCGCATATTGCACGCCGATGAGTTTGCGGTTGCCGCGACCGCCCGCCATCACAGAAGTCCGAACAGTTTGTAGCCGACGGCGCCGATGCAGGCCGCGGCGGGAATGGTGAAGATCCCGGCGCGCACGATGTCCTTGGCGCCGTTCCAGCGGCCGGCCGCGGCGCGCTTGGCGGCGCCGCCGCCGACGCTGGCGCCGGGGATGGTGTGCGTCGTCGCCACCGGACTGCCCCT
>JAATGK010000091.1 GCA_015654715.1 Alphaproteobacteria bacterium | reverse complement strand
TTGGGCTTGCGGTTGTCGATCAGCTTGCGGTTGATGCCCATCCAGCCGATCTCGCCGCAGAAGCGGCCGTATTCGATCTTGGGGCAGCGGTCCATGATGACGGTGAGGCCGGCGTCCTCGGCCATCTTGGCGGCTTCGTCGTTGATCACGGTGAGCTGCATCCAGATCACCTTGATGCCGAGGCGTTCACGTTCTTGCAGCGCCTCGGCGACGATGGCGGGGGCGTATTCGGGGCCGCGGAAGATATCGACGATCTCGATCGGCGCCGGTACGTCCTTCAGCGAGGCATAGACGTCCTGGTTCAGGATTTTTTTGCCCGCCAGGCCCGGATTGACCGGCCGAACCCGGAAGCCCTTATCGAGCAAGTACTTCATCGCGAAATAACTCGGCCGCATCTCGTTGCCGCTGGCCCCCACCATGGCAATGAAGCGGTTCGACCGCAGGATCGATTTGATCAGTTCGTCAGGATAATTGGGCATGGTGTTCTCGATTCCACGGCGCGGGCGCGGGAAATCGCGCAGGTGGCTAGCATCTATGTAGCCGATGCGTGGCCAAATCCCAAGCTCAATGGAGCCATGCAAAAAAGAAAGCCCGGTCAGAGATGGCCGGGCTTTCAATCAGGTGCCGGACCCGCAGGGCGGGCGCGACGTCTGCGGATACGATCCGGTTAAAGCTTGGTCGGCAGCTTGGTGATGTCGCTGCCCACCGGGATCAACCGATTGACCGGCATATCGGTCAACAACCGTCCGCTGGGGTGCACGCCGACGTGATCCGGGAAGACTTGATCGCGGGCATGTCCCAGACCGGCGACCGCCCGATTGCCCGAGACCGAGGTGACGAGCGAGGCGCTCATCGCCACCGAGAAGTTGTCGTCCACCGGCGGCTTACCGTTGGAATAATAGGAATAGTAGATATCGGATTCCCAACCCGCTGGAACAACGTATTCGACGAAGAAGCCCATCTTGGAGGCCTTGGTGACCGTCGAAATCGGCAGGTTGATGTAGGTGCCGTCCGGCAACGGCTTGCCGCACGAGAAGGACACTTGCGAGCCGACCGGGCAACTTATGCAGGTGACCGCGAACTGGACGGTGGCGTCGGTGGACGACGGCGGATAGTGCGTCTTGTTGGTAAAGGTCGGCGAGCTCGCAGAGGTGAACTGAACATTATGCCTGCCGGCGCCGCCCGTCTTGGCGATCCAAGCGGCCAAGTCGTCCAACGAGGTGACGGCATTTGGCGGCTTCTGGGAATCGAAGGTGTGGCCAGCAGTGGAGATAAACCCGACGACGCAATAGTGCTCGGCGATATCGGAAGGAACCCAGATGAACGGATCGGTGGTGACGCCGATCGCATTGGGATCGAGCGTTGCAATCGGTGTGGTGTCGGAACCGTTTTGGGTCTTGATCGGATTCTGCATCCACTGTTGCGGATACAGGAACAGCGATTGTTTCGCCGCGAACAAACGTGCAATTCCAGATTGTGCGGCGGTGCCCAGATTTTTACCGCGTATGTACATGTAATTGGTTGCGTTCAAGACAACCGGCTGGGTCGGGTCGCTGGCATAACTTGCCTGCGTCGTCAGAACGTCGCTGGGCTTTTGGATTGGGGTTACCCCGGCCGCAATAATATCGGGGGAGGCTGTCCAGCCTCCGGTCCTGGGTACCGTTCCCGTATCGCCTAGGTTTTGACGTACGAGAATTCCATCATAAGTGCCTGCCATTCCATCCTCCTTTGAACCGCTGTTCGTCGTGTGCGAGCGCGGCTCTAGCTGCGCGGATTAAGGGATTGCGCGTCACTTGACGCCGCATTGACCTTAACGAAGACGGCTTGGAGGAGCAACTACAGGTTACATATTAGACCTGTGGACAATTTTAAGTAGTGTTGTTATGGGTGCAAAATTGCACTACCCGGCGGCAAGGAACAGGGCGCGCGAGGGCGCGCGCCCCCATGCGCGCTACCACTTCACGTTCAGGCGGCCGTAGACATAGCGGCCATTGAACCCGAAGGGCGAGTAATAGGGGAAGCCGAGCACGCCGTTCGAGCTCAGCGCGGCCGGCACAGCGGTGGGATAGGTGTCGAGCAAATTGTCGGCACCAACCGCGACGCCGACATTGTCGGTGATCTGATAACGCGTCTCCAGATCAACGACGATCTTGTTGCCGGTCCAGTAATCGCCCGAAGCTGTGGAAGCGGCCTGCAACACGTCGCCGTAATAGGTCGCCCGCAAAGTGGCGCCGAAGCGGTCAAGAGTCCAATCGGTGGACGCCGTCACCTTGTACTCGGGCGTGCCATTGGTCAGCGTCAGGATGCGCTGGCGCGCGAACAGCGTCGGCACCGGATTGAGCACCGACGAGTTGGTCGGCACCTTGGTCACCGCGGCGTCGTTATAGTTGGCGGCCAGGGTGAAATCGAATTTGCCATAGGCATCGGTCGGAAGCTGGTAATGACCGACCGCATCGATGCCGCGGGTGCGGCTCGCCACGCCGTTGAGGAAGAAGCGCGCCGCCTGAACGTGAAGCGGATCGAGCAGAGACGCCACTTGGGTCGAGAAGGTGCGGTTGATCAACTCCGACAGCACGATCTGGTCGTCGATGTCGATACGATAAGCGTCGACGGTGAGATCGAAGCCGCCGAAGCGGACCACCGTGCCGACCGAATAATTCTTCGACTTCTCGGCCTTGAGCGGCTTGCCGCCGAGGGCCACGGCGACCGGGCTGGTCGCCGGGAACGTGCCGGTTTCCACCACCGCGCCATCCTGGATCACCGATGAGGTCGAGGTGAAATAGGACTGCTGCAGCGACGGCGCCCGGAAGCCGGTCGAGAAGGAGCCGCGCAGCGCGAAATTAGGGGTGAAGTCATAACGGCCCGAGACTTTGCCGGTCAGGGTATCGCCGAAGTCCGAATAATGTTCGTAGCGCACGGCGCCATCGACGGTCAGCGCGGTGGTGATCGGAAGTTCGAGATCGATATAGGCCGCAAAATTGTTGCGGTCCTGGTCGACGACATTCGACGGCTGGAAGCCGACGAAGCCCTGGGCACCGCCTGCCAGCCCAGTGTTGGTGCCGAGCGGTCCACGGTCATAGCTTTCATGCTGACCGGCTTCGATCTGGTAGCTCTCGCGGCGCTCCTCAAGACCCCAGGCGAAGTTCAGCGGGCCGGCCAAACCGATATCGAAGCCGCGGCTGAAAGCGGCGTCGAGCACGAGCTGATCGTAGATCAAGCTGCCGTCGTTGAAGTTGGTTGGCGACGCGGAGCCGTAGGTTGCGTTCAGTGTATCGAGCGTCTCGAAGTCGAGCGCATTGCGGCCATAAGAGACGCTGAAATCGGCCTTCCAGCCCAGCAACGTTCCCTTTACGCCGCCGGCGGCGCTGACGTCCTGCGAGCTGACGCCGATCTCGGGCAAAAAGCCGTTGGGATAGATCGCCGTGACGTTGTTGACGTTGTCGGAGAGGCGCGGGAAGGCGGCGCTTTTGCTCTTGCGATCCTGGTACTGGACCCAGCCATATGCTTGCCAGTCGGCGTCGAGATCGTAACCGGCGTTGGCAACGAGCGACCATTGCGGATCGATTTGCGGATCGCCGATACGGGCCGTGACCTGGCCGTGGGCCGTGGGTCGTGGATCGATATCGGAGCGTCCGGTCGAGTCGCGGTGCAAGTACTCGCCGGTCACCGTAAGGAAGCCGTTGCCGCCGAGCGAAAAGCCTTGCCAGGCCGACACCGTGACCGTGGCACCGTCCTCAACATCGCGATTGTCGCTCGCGGTCTTCACCGTGGTGAGATAACCGCCGCCGGTGACACTGGCGCCGCCGCCGGAGGACGCCTGCTTGAGGCGCAAGTTGACCACGCCGGCAATGGCGTCCGAGCCATATTGGGCTGACGCGCCGTCGCGCAGCACTTCCACCGATTCCAGCGCGTCCGTCGGGATGGTGTTGAGGTCGACCGCCGCCGCACCGCGTCCGACCGAGCCGTTGAGGTTCACCAGCGCCGACGCGTGCTGGCGCAAACCGTTGACCAGCACCAGCGTTTCGTCGGGCGATAGGCCGCGCAGGATCGCCGGACGGATGGAGTCGGTGGCATCCACCACCGAGGCGCGCGGGAAGGTCAGCGACGGGATGCTTTCGGCCAAAGCGGCGGCGAATTCGGTGCTGCCGCGGTTCTGCAGCTCGGCCGGCGCCACGACGTCGACTGGCGCCAAGGTATCGAGCTTGGAACGGCCCGCAACGCGCGTGCCGGTGACGATGACCGTTTCGGTGCCGGACGCATCGGCCGCCGCGTCAGCCATGGCTTGACCGGTGAGGAAAACGACAGCGAAAGAAGTGGACAGAAGAAGCAGCGGGCGCAGGCGGAGGGAAGAAATGGTCATCGGTTTTCCTTGGCGTTCGGCAGTAGGCATCCGTGCCCCGGCGCTGGCCGGGGAGGAGGTGGAGAAGGGCGTTGGTTGGGAAGGCGCTAGTTCGGCATGTGACACGCCATGGACGTCATGGGCGCAGCGCGAGCCATGCGATTGGCGTCAGTGCTGCGTTTCCTGCGGTCCATCGTGCCTCCGATCAAATCGTGTTCCAACATTGTACATGCGAATGACATAATGCGATGACGGTGTACGTCAAGATAGGTGGACAATGTTGGAAATAACAAATGAACGTTGGTGATATATTGAGTACACAAAGTTAGTAGAGTAAGGCCCCCGCAGCGCTTACCGATCCCCCGGCTGGCGGTCCCGGATAATGTGGTAATATATTACCGCACAACAAATATCCCGTATTTTCGGCCTCATTCGCTTGACGGGTGGCCGGGATGCCCGTATAGGCGGCGTCCGCTATAAGGAATTTTCCACCTATGACCACCTACTCGGCTAAGGCCTCCGAGATCGAGAAGAAGTGGGTTGTGATCGACGCCAGCGGTTTGGTTGTCGGCCGGCTCGCTGCTCTCGTCGCGATACGCCTGCGTGGCAAGCATAAAGCCACCTATACCCCGCATATGGATTGCGGCGACAACGTCATCATTATCAATGCCGCCAAGGCGCTTCTCACCGGCAATAAGCTGAAGAAGAAGGTGTACTACCATCACACCGGCTACATCGGCGGCATCAAAGAGCGCTTCGCCGGCGACATCATGCGCGGGGCCCATCCCGAGCGCATCGTCGAGAAGGCCATCGAACGCATGCTGCCGCGCGGACCGCTTGGCCGTCGCCAGCTCAGCAACTTGCGCGTTTATGCCGGCGCCGAGCATCCCCACGCCGCCCAATTGCCGGACGTGCTGGACGTGGCGAAGCTCAGCCCCAAGAACACCCATCACCATGTGAAGGCGGCCTGATATGGCGGACGAAGTTAAGAGTTTCAGTGACCTGAAGACGACGCTGATCAAAGCGAAGCCTGCCACCGCCGCCGAAACGGCCGCAGCCGCGGTCGGCAAGCGCGATGCCAAGGGCCGTTCCTATGCTACCGGCCGCCGCAAGAACGCGGTGGCACGCGTGTGGGTGAAGCCGGGCAAAGGCACCATCACCGTTAACAGCAAAGACGAGAAAGTTTACTTCGCGCGTGCGGTGCTGCGCATGGTCGTGCGCCAGCCGCTGATCGCCGCCAATCGCGACGGCCAGTTCGACGTGGTCGTGACGGTCACCGGTGGTGGTTTGTCGGGGCAGGCCGGTGCGGTGCGCCACGGTATCAGCCGCGCGCTGGTGAACTATGAGCCGGCGCTGCGCGCCGTGTTGAAGCCGGGCGGCTTCCTTACCCGCGATCCGCGCGCGGTCGAACGCAAGAAGTACGGCAAGCCAAAAGCCCGCCGCAGCTTCCAGTTCTCGAAGCGCTA
>JAATGK010000174.1 GCA_015654715.1 Alphaproteobacteria bacterium | reverse complement strand
TTGGGCAGGACGTCGAGTTGCGTTGTGTCGATGAAGCTGGCGAAGCCGATGGTGCAGGCCGCCAGACCGACCAAGCTGTGCATGATGGCGACCAGCTCCGGCATCTGGGTCATCTTCACGACCTTCGCCGCGATCAGACCGATGGTGCCGCCGATCGCCATGGCACCGACGATCCACGGCCAGCCGTGGAGGGCCACGATCGGCTGGCCGATGCCCGCGATCATGCGGCTGCCGAACACGGTCGCCAGGATCGCGATCGTCATGCCGATGATGCCGAACCAGTTGCCGCGGCGGCTGGTTTCCGGATTGGAAAGGCCGCCGAGGCTGAGGATGAAGAGGATGGTGGCCCCGATATAGGCGACCGTCGTCAGCGTTGCAGGAATTGCAAAAGTCATTGGATCGGTCCCCTCTATTTGTGGAACATCATCAGCATGCGCCGCGTCACCGCGAAGCCGCCGAAGGTGTTGATCGACGTCAGGGTAATGCCCACGACGGCGATGATGAGGATGACGTCATCCAAACGCCCCACAACGTGCGGCGGGGCAACCTGAAGCAAGGCACCGATGGTGATGATCGAGGAAATCGCGTTGGTCACGCTCATCAGCGGCGTATGCAGCGCCGGCGTGACATTCCACACCACCATATAGCCGACGAACACGGCCAGCACGAACACCGTGAAGTGCCCGATGAAGGCGGCCGGGGCCGTCAGGCCGATCAGCGCGAACAGCACGGCGGCAACCAGGACCATGATGGCCTGACCGACGCCGGACTTCTTCTTTTCCGGTTTGACCACTGGCGCGGCAACCGCCTTGGGGGCGGGCGGCGCGGGAAGTTTCAGCGGCGGCGCGGGCCAAGTGATGTCACCGTCCTTGATCACGGTGAAACCGCGGATCGCATCGTCTTCCATATTGACGACGATCTGACCGTCCTTGGCTTTGCACAGCTCTTCGGTGAGGCGCAGCAGGTTCGTGGCGTAGAGTGTCGAAGCCTGCTTGGCGAGGCGCGAGACCAGATCGGTATAGCCGATGATGGTCACGCCGTACTTGACGACGGCCTTGTCGGGCTCGGTGAGCTCGCAGTTGCCGCCGCGTTCCGCCGCCATATCGACGATCACCGAACCCGGCTTCATCGATTTGACCATCTCGGCCGTAATCAGCCGCGGTGCGGGCTTGCCCGGAATGAGGGCCGTCGTGATGATGATGTCGGCTTCCTTGGCCTGTTTCGCGTACATCTCGCGCTGGGCCTTTTGGAAGCCTTCGCTCATGACCTTGGCATAACCGCCGCCGCCCGAGCCTTCTTCCTCGTAATCGACCTTGACGAACTCGCCGCCCAGCGACTTGACCTGGTCGGCGACTTCCGCGCGCGTATCATTGGCGCGGACGATGGCGCCTAAGCCGACCGATGTTCCGATCGCGGCCAGACCGGCAACGCCGGCGCCGGCAATGAACACCTTGGCGGGCGGGATCTTGCCGGCGGCGGTGATCTGGCCATTGAAGTAACGGCCGAACGCGTTTGCCGCTTCGATGACGGCGCGATAGCCGCCGATACCGGCCATCGACGTCAGCGCGTCCATTTTTTGCGCGCGCGACAACAGCCGTGGCACAGCGTCCATGGCTAAGACGGTGATCTTCCGGGCGGCCAGCGCCTTCATCAGCTCGGGGTTCTGAGCCGGCCAGATGAAGCTGATCAGCGTCGTGCCTTGCTTTAGCTTGGCCACTTCGTTCAAGTCCGGGGCGCGGACTTTGAAAATGATGTCGCTCGTCGCGTAGATATCGGCGGCGGCAACGACTTTAGCTCCGGCCTGGGCGAAGGCATCGTCGTAGAAGCTGGCACCCTCACCGGCACCGCTTTCGACCTGCACCGCGAATCCGAGCTTTATGAGTTTTTCGACGACGTCCGGCGAGGTTGCTACCCGCTTTTCGTCGGCAAACGTTTCTTTCGGTATTCCGATTGTTTGAGGCATGGTTCACGCATCTCGTTGGTTGTGCGAGGGCAACGGGTCCCCCATACGGGCCACGGACTTGTGAGCGGAAACGGGCCGCGATTACGCAGCAATAATTAGCCTGACGGCCAATACCCGCCCCCAAATTTAGCCGCGGCGGGCATAGCCCAAACATGTCCGGGTGGCAACGCCGGGGCGTGCGGCATTACACACCACGGCAGCGTGTTTTCAGGCCTGTTTGTGTGAAATGCGGTCCAGCAACACGGTCTGTTTCGGATTCTTACAGACGCCCTCAACCGTGCGTGCGAAACACCAGCAATAGCAGCAACAAAACCGCCGCCGTCACCAGCGCCCAACGCAGCTTGGCCACGAACATTCGCCACGTCCTGAGCCGCTCACCGATGTCGGTCATGGTGGCAGGTTCTTCGCCGGACTCGTCGCGCTCGTCCATCAACCTCTCCAGAGTGCGGGCGCGACTATAGGCAAAGCGCGCCCTCGGGCAAATGCCGTAGCGGTAAGCGCTCCCGCGCCAGAACTCATTTCAGGGCAAATGGCAACGCTTACACCGGCTCATCGGGCGAGCGTAAAACCTCGGAATGGCTCCAATCGGCCAGAAGAGCGCGGAGTGCCGCCACCAGGGCCAAAGGCTGGTCCAGCATGACATGGTGCTGCGCCTCGGGGATTTCCACCACCGGTGCGGTGCGGCCGAGCAGGCTCGACATGAAGTTGCCGATTTCGGGCGGCATCAGGATCGAGTGTTCGCCGCGGAAGATAGCGATTCGGCACTTGGTATCGCGCAGCTGGGCTTCCATGTCGCCGATCGAGAAGTTGCGCCAGATCTGCGGATCGAACTTCCAGCGGTAACCGCCATCGACCTCACGCAGCGACAGCCGCGCGACGTAATCGAGCAGGTACAGATTTTCGCACACCTGCGGCGGCAACAGCCGGAAGCGCGCCAAGGCACGCGCGAGGGTCGGATAGTGATGATGGGCACGCGCGGTGAGCGGGCTCGAATGCGGCCGGTCGGGCGGATTGACCGGGGCATCGAGAATGATCGAACCGCCGAGCCGCTCGCCATACAAGGCACCCGCCAGAATGGTCACGAAGCCGCCGAAGCTGTGACCGACGATGACCGGCGGCTCGGTGATGGACATCAGCCCCGAATGCTCGGCAACGGCGAGAACTTCCGCCGCGAAACCTTCCATCGAATAGCCGGCGGGACGCCAGGCCGAATCGCCCATGCCGCTGAGATCGGGCGCCACGACATGATAATCGCGAGACAGGAACGGCGCGATGAAACTCCACCAATAGGCGTGCGCCGCGTTGCCGTGCACCAAGAGCAGGCCGGGTTTGGTCGGGCTGCCCCAGCTCAAATAGTGGATCAGGGCTCCCTTCACCTCGACGGTGGCGCTTTGCGGCTTGACCGCGATGGCGTCCGTGAACCACAGCGGCGCGGGCGGAACCGCCCCTTCGAGCGCCGCGAGAGGGGTCTGAAGCTCGGGAAAATCGACCGTGTTGGCAGGCTTGTCACTCATGTTCGACAGGCTGGCACACAAGAATGGCCATCTCAAGACGTCCCCACCCGATATTACGGCCAGGAGGTGTACAACATATCATCCGCGACGGCAGTTCGCCCCTCCGGCGGACCGGTGGCAACATGGCGCGCAGCCGACACGTTGTCGGCAAAAGCCGGAACGCTTTCCGGAGAAGTGCCGCGTCCGTTGCGCCACTTTTGAAGAGCGAGCGTACCCCGCACGCCAGGCGGCTTTCCGTTCCAAAAGCGCGGCAAACCAAGGGTTTCCGTACAGCCGCTGAGTTTACTGTATGTTTACGAAACCAATTGCGGGCGCCATCTGTGCCCCAAAAGGACACATCTTAAACAGACCTTTACCGTCGCGGGAACACATTGGGTCACCACATAAGAGGACATGATGGCCCAGACTATTCTCATCGTCGACGACGATCCGGTGCAACGGCGCCTGTTGGAAGCTGCCATCAGCCGATCTGGCATGACCGTGATAACCGCCCCTGGCGGCGGTCCGGCGCTCGATCTCGTCGGCGGCCCTAAGGGCGACCAGATCGCGCTGATTCTGCTCGATCTCGTCATGCCCGACATCGACGGTCTGGAAGTGCTGGCGAAGGTGCGCATCGACCATCCCGACCTGCCGGTGATCGTGCTTACCGCCAAAGGCGGCATCGATTCCGCCGTGGAAGCCATGCGCGCCGGCGCCAACGACTTTTTGGTCAAGCCCGCCAGCCCCGAACGCATCGCCGTCTCGATCCGCAATCAGCTCAAGATCGGGACCCTGTCGGGCGAAGTCTCGCGCCTCAAGAAAAAGACCGACAACCGCCTCGCCTTCGACGACCTCGTCGGCCAGTCCGACGAAATGAAGCAAGTTTTCCGCCTCGGCCAGCGTGCTGCGCAATCGACCATTCCGATCCTGATCGAAGGCGAAAGCGGCGTCGGCAAAGAACTGGTGGCGCGCGCCATTCAGGGCTCGTCGGATCGCTCGGGAAGGCCGTTCGTGACCGTCAACTGCGGCGCCATTCCGGAGAATTTGATCGAATCGATCCTGTTCGGGCACGAAAAAGGCTCGTTCACCGGCGCCTCCGAGCGTCATCTCGGCAAGTTCCAGGAAGCCGACGGCGGCACCCTGTTCCTCGACGAAATCGGCGAACTGCGTCTCGACATGCAGGTAAAACTGCTGCGCGCACTACAGGAAGGCGAAGTCGATCCGGTCGGTGCCAAGCGCCCGGTCAAGATCGACGTGCGCATCGTCTCCGCCACCAATCGCGACCTCGCCGAATTGACCAAAGAAGGCAAGTTCCGCGAAGACCTGTTCTACCGGCTCAACGTGTTCCCGATTTTCGTGCCGCCGCTGCGCGAGCGCCGCGACGACATTCCGGCCCTGACGCGCCATTTCATCACACGCTTCGCCATCGAAGAGCACAAGCCGGTGGCAGGCCTGACGCCGGAAGCCGCCGATTTGCTCGAACGCTATTCCTGGCCCGGCAACGTGCGCCAATTGGAAAACACCATTTTCCGCGCTGTGGTGCTGTGCGACGGCTCGCTGCTCGACACCTGCGATTTCCCGCAGATCGCCAGTGCCATGGGCATCGAAGCGCGTCCGCGCCGCGCCATTTCGGTTGCCGATGCACAGGCGATGCAAGCCGCGACCTACTCGCCGGCGCTGCCGCCCTCGCCTTACACCATGAGCGTGGTCGATGGCGCCGGGCACATGCGCAAGATCGAGGACATGGAATCCGAAATCATCCGCACCGCGATCTCGCGCTACGACGGCCATATGTCCGAAGTCGCCCGCCGCCTCGGCATCGGCCGCTCGACGCTGTACCGCAAGCTGAAGGAATTCGGCCTGGAAGAGCCGGGCCTAGAACCGCCCGAAAGTACCGACGAACAGCGCAAGGCGGGATAGGACTGGGACCTAGCGCATCCCCAGCGCGCTGAGGTAGAGGTCGAGCATCGCCTCGGCTTCTTGGAAGTCGGCTTTGTCCATTTTGCGCAGGCGCACGACCGCGCGCAGGGTTTTGACGTCGAAGCCTTCGCCCTTGGCCTCGGCATAGACCTCTTTGATGTCGTCCGAGAGGGCCTTCTTTTCCTCTTCCAGACGCTCCACGCGATCGACGAAGGAGCGCAGGCGTTCTTTCGCAAAGCCGGTCTTGGCCATGAACAGGTACCCTCGTGACGGACAGAGCGCGACCGGAAAAAATATGCAGCGGCTTTCCGCTCCGTCGCGCGACCAAAATAACGGGCGCGGAACCTAGCCCCCGCGTCCCGCGCGCGCAACGCGTCGGCGACTCACGAGCTGTGAGTCTTTTGCCGTCGCCGGGGCGGGCCCATATCGGCCAGGGCGGCAGCGAGGATCGGCTCCAGGCGGGCGGCAAAGGTTTTCGCGCGCGCCGCATCGCCGATAAGGTCCTGGCGGATTTCGATCAAGACATGGGGCAGGCCCAGCGCGGTGCCGTGGCGGTCGAGGGTATCGCCTTTGAGCCCGCCGGCGTAGGGCTCGTTGTCGCCGGCGGTGAGGCCGGCCGCGCCGAGGCGGGCCAGCAGCGGATCGGCCAGGCGCCGGTCGCGATCCGAAAGCACGCTCACCTGCCATTTTCGTTTGTGCCCCTTCCAAACCGGCGTGAAGGAGTGGATCGAGATCAGCACCGGCACCTGCCCGGCGGCTCGGTAGCCCGCGATCTCGGCAGCAATGGCGGCATGATAGGGCGCGTGGAAAATATTGATGCGGCGGGCGATTTCGTCAGCTCCGGCGTCGCGGTTGCCCGGGATGATGCTGCCGTCGGACAGCTTCATGACCAGGGTCGGATCGTCTTCCCCACGGTTAAGATCGATTAAGAGCCGCGACCAACTCGCCAAAATTGCCGGTGACGCGAACCGGTCGGCCAGGGTGCGGGTCACCGCGGCGGCGCCGATGTCATAAGCGATATGGCTCGCCATCAAACCCGCCGCCAGACCCAGGTTGTATCCTTCTGGCACGGCATTTGCGGCGTGATCGCAGACAAACAGCAGTCCGCTGGGAGCGCCGCCAAGGCCGTCAGCGCCCCGGAGGCGATGAAAAGGAGGTTCTGTCATCGAATAATCATCATTGCGAAGAGCGCCGTTGGCGGCAAGACTTAGCTGCGGCGTTGACGTGCCGCCCGCTTTGCGCGACATCCTGACAACGCTATGCGCCTCTTTATTGCCCTGATTCTGCTCTTAACGATCCCTGCCCGGGCGGACTTCACCGTCTGCAATAAGGCGGGGGTAACCGCCAGCTTAGCCCTTGGGCAATTTAATGGGACGACCTGGGAGAGCCGTGGCTGGTGGACTATACCGTCACGAAAATGCAAGACCCTTATCTCCGGCCGACTCAATGCACGCTATTATTACCTCTACGGAACAGACGGCGAATCGGGCACCTGGAACGGTGGCACCTATTTTTGCACTCTGGCGCAGCCGGATTTCCAAATCACCGGGCGCGGCAATTGCGCGGCGCGTGGCTTTGACCGCAAGGGTTTTTTCGCCGTCGATACGGGCAACAGCCCAAATTGGAAGCAATCACTCTCGAACTAGGATGAATCGGAAAAGATATTCATGAGGCGCAGACGGAAAACCAAGATACTCGCAACGCTCGGCCCGGCCAGCTCGTCACCCGAAATGATCCGGGCGCTGTTCGAAGCGGGCGCGGATGTCTTTCGCATCAATATGAGCCACAACGCCCCGGCGGAACTGGCGGAAAAGCTCCGCATCGTGCGCGACCTGGAAGAGAGCGTCGGGCGGCCGATCGGCGTCCTCGCTGACCTGCAGGGGCCGAAGATCCGCGTCGGCACGCTGGCGACAGGCGAGCGCGAACTGCACAACGGCGACAAGGTCCGCCTGGTGAAGAGGTTCACGGTCGAAAGCGGCGACGACATTCCGGTGCCGCATCCCGAGATTTTCGCGGCGGTGCAGCCGGGCGAAGTGATCCTGATCGACGACGGCAAGATCCGCCTCAAGATCGAAGATGCCACCAAAGACACCGCCGATGCGATCGTCGAAGTCGGCGGCATCCTGAAGAACAAAAAGGGCATCAACCTGCCCGATACGGTACTGCCGATCTCGGCGATGACCGAGAAGGATCGCAGCGATCTCGACGCGGCGCTGCGCCTCGGCATGGATTGGATTGCGCTGTCCTTCGTGCAGCGCCCCGACGACATGGCCGACCTCAAGAAGATCGTCGGCAACCAGGCCGGGTGCCTGGCCAAAATCGAAAAGCCGCGGGCGATCGACTGGCTGCCGGAAATCCTCGACCTGTCGGATGCGCTGATGGTGGCGCGCGGCGATCTTGGCGTCGAGCTGCCGGTGCAGGAAGTGCCGGGCAAGCAGAAGCTGATCACCAAGATGGCCCGCAAGGCCGGCAAACCGGTGGTGGTGGCGACCCAGATGCTGGAGTCGATGATCACCGCGCCGGTGCCGACCCGCGCCGAAGTCACCGACGTCGCCAACGCCGTGTTCGACGGCGCCGATGCGGTGATGCTGTCGGCCGAATCCGC
>JAATGK010000161.1 GCA_015654715.1 Alphaproteobacteria bacterium | reverse complement strand
GGCGAGCCGCATGTTGCACTCCCATCACGACACCAAGTCGGCATGGGAACGGCGCACCGTCGCCTATATCGACGAGAAGTTCGACTGGCTGCATACCCGCTATCAGCGGATGCTGCATGCGACCCTGAACGAACTCGGCGTTGTGGTGATGTTCGCCGTCATCATTCTGGCCAGCATCTATGGGCTGTTCATCTATTCCAAGTCCGAATTGGCGCCGCAGGAAGACCAGGGCTTCGTTATCGGCAGCTTTACGCCGGCCCCCACTGCGACGCTTGAACAGAACCTTGTCTGGCTGAATCAGGCCAACGACATCGCGCGGACCTTCCCGGAAGTGGAGCACGTCTTCGAAGTCGGCTCGCCCGGCCAGACCTTCGCCGGCATGGTGCTCAAGCCATGGGGCGACCGCTCCAAGACGGCGTCCGATATCCAGCAGCCGCTGCAAGGGAAATTCAACGAAATCGCGGGCGTCAAAGGCGCGGCGTTCCAGCCGTCCCCGCTGCCGGGACCGCGCGGCCTCGGCGTGCAGTTTGCGGTGCTCACCACCGATTCATTCGAAAAGCTCAATGTCGTCGCCCAGCAGATCATGGACGAGGCGCAGAAGTCGGGCCTGTTCATGTTCATGGACTCCGACCTCAAATACGACCAGCCGCAGGTGACCGTGAATCTGGATCGCGACAAGATTGCCAGCTACGGCCTGACCATGGGCGATGTCGGCGGCGCGATGTCGTCGATGCTCGGCGGCGGTTATGTCAACTACTTCAGCCTGTCGGGCCGCGCCTATCAGGTGGTGCCGCAGGTCGAACGCGATGCGCGCCTCAACCCGAGCCAGCTCAACGCCTATTACATCAAGAATTCGGCGGGCTCGACGATTCCGCTATCGGCGGTCGCCACCTTCTCGACCCAAGTGGTGCCGGAATCACTCAACCACTTCCAGCAGCAGAACGCGGCCACCATCAACGCCATTCCGCGCCCCGGCGTGACTTCGGGCGAAGCGCTGGCAAAACTGCAGGACATCGCCACCAAGCTGATGCCGTCCGGCTATCACCTCGACTACGGCGGCATGACGCGTCAGCAGGTGCAGGAATCCTCGTCGCTGACGCAGACCTTCTTCTTCGCGCTGATCATCATTTTCCTGACGCTGGCGGCGCTGTTCGAAAGCTTCCGCGATCCTTTGACCATCCTCATCGCGGTGCCGATGTCGATCTTCGGCGCCTTGGTGTTCATTACGCTGGGCGTCGGCGGGGCCTCGCTCAACATCTATACCGAGGTCGGCCTCGTTACCCTGATCGGCTTGATCTCCAAGCACGGCATCCTGATCGTGCGGTTTGCCAACGACCTGCAGGCGCAAGGTTTGACCAAGCGCCAGGCGATCGAGGACGCGGCCGCCATCCGCCTCCGCCCGATTTTGATGACCACCGCCGCCATGGTGCTCGGCGTCATGCCGCTGATCTTGGCCTCCGGGGCCGGCGCCGCGGCGCGATTCAACCTCGGTCTCGTCATCGCTTCAGGCCTGTCGATCGGCACGTTGTTCACCCTGTTCGTGGTGCCGTCGGTCTATCTGTTGATCGGCCAGGACCATAACAAGGCCCCGATCACCGACGAACCGCCGGGCTGACGCGCTCGTTCATCGCGGAATGAAAACGAAAGGCCGCCTGAACCGGGCGGCCTTTTTTGTTCCAACTACAACTCATCGGATATTGCGGATATGGGCAAACCTTCCGCACGCTGCAAGGGGGGCGGCAGAAGGATCAAAACCGCGACGCCACAGCGCGTTAGAGCGTTACCGGGCGCGACGGCTTCGCGCTTGCTCCATTCGGTCGCAAAAAAAAGGACGCTGGGGTGAGCGGCCTTAGAGTTAGGCAGGGAAATATAGGGAAGGGTTGCATTACCAATTGGTCATGGCGCCGCCTTGTTCCAGCCGGTTCACCGGCAGGTAGGCGCGCTTGTAGGGGTATTTGGCGGCTGCTTTCTCGTCGATGTCGATGCCGTGACCGGGCACCTCGCCGGGATGCATGTAGCCATCTTCGAATTTGTAGGAGATCTTGAAGATGCTCTCCATCTGCTCCGAGTGGGGCATGTGCTCCTGGATGCCGAAATTGTGGACCGCCAGGTCGAAGTTGAGCGCACACGCCATCGTGATCGGCGACAGATCGGTGGCGCCGTGGAAGCCGGTCTTCACATTATAGAGATCAGCGAAGGCGGCGATCTGGCGCAAATGCGTGATGCCGCCAGCGTGGACGATGGTGGCGCGCAGGTAGTCGATCAACTGCTCCTGGATCAGGGTGCGGCAATCCCAGATCGAATTGAAAATCTCGCCGATCGCCAGCGGCGTCGTGGTGTGCTGGCGCACCAAGCGGAAGTTTTCCTGGTTGTCGTCGTCGACCGCATCTTCCAGCCAGAACATGCGATACGGTTCGAGGTCCTTGCCCAGACGCGCCGCTTCGATCGGGGTCAGGCGATGATGCACGTCGTGGAGCAGGTGAACGTCTTCGCCGAGCGCCTTGCGGCCGGCCTCGAACAGTTTTGGCGCCGCGCGCAGGTATTTTTCGGTCGACCACAGATTCTCGGTCGGAATATCGGCATCGGCCGGTTCATAGGCTTCCTTGCCGTGAGCGACCCCGTAGGTCGAGGCTAAGCCCGGCACGCCCGATTGCAGGCGGATCGCCTTGTAACCCATCTCTTTGTGTTTCAAGGCATCTTCGATCGTCTCTTCGACGGTATGGCCGTTGGCGTGGCAATAGACCAAGACGCCGTCGCGGCTGGCACCGCCGAGGAGCTGATACAGCGGCAGGCCCGCGACCTTGGCCTTAATGTCCCACAGCGCCATGTCGACCGCGGCGATTGCGCTCATGGTGACCGGCCCGCGCCGCCAATAAGCGCCGCGATAGAAAAACTGCCAAATGTCCTCGATGCGGTGGGCGTCGCGGCCGATCAGGCAGGGGACGAGATGATCCTCGAGATAGCTCGCCACCGCCAGTTCGCGCCCGTTGAGCGTGGCATCGCCGATGCCGTAAACGCCGTCTTTGGTCTCGATCTTGAGG
>JAATGK010000113.1 GCA_015654715.1 Alphaproteobacteria bacterium | reverse complement strand
CAGACGTCCAAAAAATTCGCAAGCAAGCCCTCGAGGTGGCAGTGCCGCCGGTGGCTCTCATCAAGCGGCGCGAGCCGCTGCCCGAGGAGATTCCGAAGCACCCGGCGGAAGACCCCGGCGCGCCGGCGCGCATCAAGGCGATCCTCGACAATCCGTCGAGCCGCCGCTCCGATCAGGATCTCGATTTCCTGTCGTCGCGTTCGGTGCGCGGCATTCGCATCGGCCTCGATTACTTGAAACCCGAACTCGGGCTGCAGGACAACGGCATCGACGCTACCATCGTGGTCTTCGGCTCGACACGCATCTGCGAACCGGCCGCGGCGCACCGCACCATGCACACCTTAAGAGCGGCGCTGGCCGACGATCCCCGCGACAAGGAACTCAAGCGCCGTCTCAAGGTGGCGGAGCGCATTCTCGACAAGTCGCGCTATTACGACGTAGCGCGCGACTTCGGCAAAATGGTGAGCGAAGCGGCGAAGAAGCCGGGCAGGCCGAAATGCACCGTCATCACCGGCGGCGGACCGGGCATCATGGAAGCGGCCAATCGCGGCGCTTATGATGCGGGAGCCAAGACGGTCGGCCTCAACATCAGCCTGCCGCACGAGCAGTTCCCTAACCCCTACATCACACCGGGGCTGTGTTTCAATTTCCACTACTTCGCGATGCGCAAGATGCACTTCTTGCAGCGCGCCAAGGCGCTGGTGGCGTTCCCCGGCGGCTTCGGCACCTTCGACGAGTTGTTCGAGGCGCTGACCTTGGTGCAGACGCGCAAGATGAAGCCCATTCCGGTGGTGCTGGTGGGGCAGTCCTATTGGCGCAGTGCCGTCAATTTCGACTTCCTGGTCTCCGAAGGCGTGGTGGCGCCGGAAGACCTTGAGTTGTTCTGGTTTGCCGAAACCGCCAAAGAGATCTGGGACGGCATCCTGCATTGGTACGACAAGAGCGGCGCACCGCTCAGTGCCGCATAGTTTTTCGTTGACGCGCTTTCTGACAGAAAACCGGTTCCCATTTTTCCTGAAAGCGCATTGAGAGAGGAAACGCACGTGAAACTGTCGTTCAATGGCGCCGACCGCGGCGTCACCGGTTCCTGCCATATGGTCGAAGCGGCGGGAAAGCGCATTCTGATCGATTGCGGGCTTTACCAGGGCGGCAAAGAACTGAACGAGGAAAACGAGGAGCCGTTCGGCTTTGATGCGGCCGCGATCGATTTGGTGCTGCTCACCCACGCCCATCTCGATCACTGCGGACGACTGCCGCTTTTGGTCAAGCGCGGTTTCAAGGGCGAGATCATTTCCACTTCGGCAACTGCCGAACTGGCGCGCCTGGTGATGGTCGACGCCGCCAATCTGCAGGAAGAAGATGCGCACTTCCGGGCCAAGAAGAACCGCGCCCACTTCCGCACCGTCGATGCCAAGCCGCCGCTGTATTCGCTGTTCGATGCCTTGAACGCGACCTCGCGTTTCGGCCGCACGGCCCATTATAACGAGGTGGTCGAATTGGCGCCGGGGCTGACCGCGACCTTCGTCGATGCCGGGCATATTCTGGGTTCCGCCAGCGTGTTGTTGAAATCGAAAAGCGGCGCGAACTCGACCGAAATCCTGTTCTCCGGCGATCTCGGCAATCCGCATGGACCGTTGCTTTCCGATCCGCCGCCGCCGATGGAAGTTGCCAATGTGGTGATGGAAACGACCTATGGCGACCGCAATCACAAAGACCTCGATCCCTCGGTTGCGGAATTCTATGACGTCGTCATCAAGACCTTCCAGCGCGGCGGCAATGTGGTGATCCCGACCTTCGCGATCGAACGCGCGCAGGAACTGCTTTATATGGTGTGCCGCGGCATGATCGAAAACCATCTGCCGCCGCAGACGCAGCTTTACCTCGATTCACCGATGGCGATCTCGGTGACCGAGGTGATGGATCGCAATCTTGAGGCGCTGAAGCCCGCCATCGCCGATGCCATCCGCAAAGGCTACGATCCCTTCCACTTCGACGGCGTCCACATGGTGCGCGAACACATGGCCTCGGAGAAGATCAACGACGTCAAACAGGGCGCCATCATCATGGCGGGATCTGGCATGTGCACCGGCGGGCGCATCCGCCATCACTTCGTGCAGAATCTGCCGCGCAAAGAGTCGAGCGTGGTGTTCGTCGGTTTCGCCGCCGGCGGCACGCTGGCGCGGCGCATCATCGACGGTGCTAAGGAAGTCACCATCTTCGGTGAGCGTCTCAAGGTCGAAGCGGAAGTCCACACCATCAACGGCTTTTCGGCCCACGCCGGACGCGATCAACTGTTCGCCTGGCACGCCAATACCAAAGCCGCGCGCACCTTCCTGGTCCACGGCGAAGAAACCGCGATGCAAAGCTTTGGCGCGGCGCTGACCACGACCAAGGTCGAAATGCCTGTGTTGCACCAAAGCGTTGAGCTGTAGTCCCTCGTTGCCGCTGTGACCGTGAGTGTACGATGACTTATCCCAAACCGCATAGCGCTCAGATGCTGGCCGAATTGGCTGAGTACGTGATCACCGAGCCGTTCCCGTTCGTTGTCGATCTCGAAAAGTGCCGCGGCATCAAGATGGTCACCATTGACGGCGATACCATCACCGATTGGGGCGGCATCTATGGCTCCAAGCTGATCGGCTACAACCATCCGCGGCTGATGACGGACGCCTAT
>JAATGK010000410.1 GCA_015654715.1 Alphaproteobacteria bacterium | reverse complement strand
GTATCCGTGCCGGAGGCCCAGTTGGACGAAATGGTCTTGGGAGCTTTGACCGACCAGCTTCTGACCCCGGTACGGCTTTCGGACCTTCTGAACGCGGCTATCAAGCACCGTCGTCAAACCACCTCAGAGGCCCGCGCCCAAAAAGCGGCTCTGGAGCGGCAGCGCAAAGAGATCGGCACGCAAATCGACCGGCTCATCACGGCCGTCGCTGAAGGTGTCCTGCCCGACATGTCGCAAATCCGGGCCAAAATCGACGACCTGACGGCCCGGCGCGAGGAATGTGTCCGCCTGCTCGCCCAGATCGAATCGACCGTTCCTGAGTTCCGGCAGGCCCTTTCCAAGCAGCAAGCCACCAGCATTGCCGGCACCCTGAAACGCAGGCTCCTGGACGCTCCGCCTGCCCTCAAAAAGCGCTACCTGCGCGGGCTAGTCTCGTCCATCGTGGTCGGCGCCGAAAGGCCGTCATCTCCGGCCCGCCCGCCGCAATTGCGGCAGCCCTCACCGCCCCAGAACGCCTGGGCGAAGTTCGCGGTTTTGTACGGGAATGGTGCCCCTGGCCGGACTTGAACCAGCACGCCTGTGAAGGCGGCAGATTTTGAGTCTGCTGCGTCTACCATTCCGCCACAGGGGCACATCGGGAAATAAGCGAATGGAGGCGGGGGAATATAGCCATGGCGCGGCTGCCGTCAACGCGACCTTGACGGCGCCCTAATTGGCGAAGAGGCCCCCGGTCCGACAAGGGGCTTGCGCCCCCTGCCGCGGCGGACGAGGGTGTCGGCCGTCCTTTTCGAGTGCGACATGAGCAGCGAATTTCCCACCGAGCCCGTTCTGACCGTGACCAAGGCGCGCGGCAGCGTCATCACCCTGGAAGACGGGCGGACGCTGATCGACGGCGCCACCAAAAACGCGATCCTTGGCCTGTCGCCGACCCTGATTCAGCTCGGCATCGAGGCCCAAGCGGCCCGCCTGCCGCACAGCTTCGAGGATGTGCTGGTGGCCGCCCCCGCCGGCAAGTTGATCGGACGGCTGAACACGCTTCTGGCGGGTAAGCGCGCCACAGTGACGCCCTCGGGCCGCATCGCTTTGGACGCGGCGCTCGCCATGGCCCGGCGCGCCCACCCCGGCGACATCGCCACCTTCGATGGCGGGGCCTTCCGCGGCGACGGCGCGCCCCTGCCACTGCCGCGCGACGAGCAAAGCGCCACCGATCTGACCGCCGCGGTGCAGAAGCGCGCGGGAAAACTCGCCGCCGTGCTGATCGAGCCGCTGGTGCAGACGAGCCCCGGCTTGCCGTTCCATAACGAAGAGACGCTGGCGCGGGTGCGCGAGATCACCTTCAAAGCGGGCGTGCCGCTGATTGTCGACGAGCGCTTTTCCGGCTTCGGGCGGTTGGGGGTGATGTTCGGCACCCAGGCGGCCGAGATCGATCCCGATATGGTCATCCTCGGCGAGATGCTGACCGGGGGAACCTTGCCGCTTGGCGCCGTGCTGGCGGGGAGCCAGTTTGCGTCCGATACGAGCTGGGGACCCGCCGATACGTTGGCGGCGGCGGCGGCCAATGCATTTTTCGATCTCTACGACCGCGAAAACCGGCTGCTGGCGGCCAATGAAATCGGCAAGAAGCTGGCGCCGGATTTGGGCAAGTGCCTGAAGCTCTCCACCGTGAAGGATGTTCGCGTGCGCGGCGCCCTCGGCGTCATCGAGCTTCACACCGCCCCCGATGCCGCAGCCTTGAAGCGGCAATTGCGCATGGAAGGCGCGCTCGTGGCGGTTTATGGCAACGCGGTGGTGCTGACGCCAGCGCTCACCATCGTCACCAAGGAACTTCACACGCTGGCGGGCGCGGTGTTCAAGGTGCTGAAAACACAAGCTTCAGGCACTGCCGCGTAATCCACGCAACAATTGTTCTTAATCTGTGAAGCGCGATTCGTGCGAAAAATTCCGCGTGGGCGGCAATGAAACCCTTTTGTTCGGGGGCCCCGCGAAGTATCACCGGCCGTAACCTCAGAACGATCGCGAGTCTGCCATGACGCTCCGCACCATTCGTCGCGCGCTCATTTCCGTTTCCGATAAGACCGGACTGGTCGATTTCGCCAAGGGACTCGCCAAACACGGGGTGTTCCTGATTTCGACGGGCGGCACCGCCAAGGCGCTGCGTGACGCCGGGCTCACGGTTGCCGACGTCGCCGACATCACCGGCTTTCCCGAGATGATGGACGGGCGGGTCAAGACACTGCATCCGATCGTCCATGGCGGGCTGCTCGGCCTGCGCGACAAGCACGCCGACGCCATGAAAGAGCACGGCATCGAAGGCATCGATCTGCTCGTTTGCAATCTCTATCCGTTTGAAGCGACGGTCGCCAAAGGGGCTCCGTTTAACGAGGTCATCGAAAACATCGACATCGGCGGCCCGGCGATGACGCGCTCGGCAGCCAAGAACCACGACTGGGTCACGGTGGTGGTCGATGTCGAAGATTATGCCCCGGTGCTGGCCGAAATGGACGCCAATGCCGGAGCCACGACGCTGACGCTACGCCGCCGCCTGGCGCAAACCGCGTATGCCCGCACGGCCGCTTATGATGCGGCGGTGTCGAACTGGTTCGCGACCCAGCTTGAAGACAAGGAAACCCCGCCGCGCCGCCGCGCCTTTGCCGGCACGCTGCGCCAGTCGCTGCGCTATGGCGAGAATCCGCATCAAGCGGCGGCGTTCTATACCACCGGCGAAAAGCGCCCCGGCGTTTCGAATGCCGAACAGCTCCAGGGCAAGGAACTTTCCTACAACAACATCAGCGATACCGATGCGGCCTATGAACTGATCGCCGAATTCGATCCCCGCGAACACGCCGCCTGCGCCATCGTCAAGCACGCCAACCCGTGCGGCGTGGCCCTCGCCGGTTCGCTGAAAGAGGCCTACGAAAAGGCGCTGGCGTGCGATCCTGTGTCGGCCTTCGGCGGGATCGTCGCCTTTAACAAGAAGCTCGACGGCGCCACGGCGGAGTTGATCGCCAAACTCTTCACCGAGGTGATCATCGCCCCCGACGTCGACGACGACGCCCGGGCCATTCTCGCCAAAAAGAAGAATCTGCGCGTCCTGGTGGCGGGCGGCCTGCCCGATCCGTTCCTGCCCGGCCTCACCTTCAAATCGGTCTCCGGCGGCCTCTTGGTCCAGACCCGCGACAACGGTCACGTCAGCCGCGGCGACCTCAAGATCGTCACCAAGCGGCAGCCGTCGGACGCCGAGATCGCCGACCTGCTGTTCGCCTTCACGGTGGGCAAGCATGTGAAGTCCAATACCATCGTCTATGCCAAAGGCCTCGTCACGGCCGGGATCGGCGCCGGGCAGATGAGCCGGGTCGATTCGGCCCGTATCGCCGCCGAAAAGGCGCGCGCCGCCGCCAAGGCCGCGGGCTGGCCTGAGCCGATGACCAAGGGCTCCGCCGCCGCCTCCGACGCCTTCTTCCCCTTCGCCGACGGCCTCTTGGAAATCGCCGAAGCCGGTGCCACCAGCGTCATCCAGCCGGGCGGCTCGATCCGCGACAATGAGGTGATCGCCGCCGCCGACGAAGCCGGACTTTCGATGGTCTTCACCGGCATGCGCCACTTCCGGCACTGACAGAGCCCGGCACATCTGGTACACGGGGATGGCCTGCCGGGATTAGGTTGTCATGGCACGGAAGCCCGTTGTTATCGTCACGCGCAAACTGCCGGACGTTGTCGAAACGCGTATGCGCGAGTTGTTCGACGCGCGCCTGAACGATGCGGATAAGCAACTCAGCCGCGCCGAACTGGTGTACGCACTCAAATCCTGCGAAGTCCTGGTGCCGACCATCACCGACCGCCTCGATGCCGCAGTGCTCGCCGAAGCCGGGCCCGATCTCAAGATGATCGCCAATTACGCCAACGGCTTCGACAACATCGACATCACGACGGCACTGGCCCGCGGCCTGATGGTCACCAATACGCCGGGCGCGCTGACGGGCGATACTGCCGACGCCACCATGGCCCTCATCCTGGCCGTGCTGCGGCGCTTCACCGAAGGCGCGGCGTTGCTCGAGCGCGGCGGCTTTCGCGGCTGGTCGCTGACCTGGATGCTCGGCCACCGGCTGGCCGGCAAGTGCCTTGGCATCATCGGCATGGGGCGGATCGGCGAAGCGGTGGCACGCCGCGCCAAGGCTTTCGGCTTGCAGATCCACTATCACAACCGCAAACCGGTCAGGGCGCATGTCGAGACTGAACTCGAAGCGACCTATTGGGAAAACCTCGACCAGATGCTGGCGCGCATGGATATCATCTCAGTCAATTGTCCACTGACGCCAGCGACCTTCCAGATGCTGTCGGCGCGGCGGTTGAAGCTCTTGAAATCCACCGCCGTCATCGTCAACACCGCACGCGGCGAGATCGTCGACGAAGAATGCCTGGCCGCGATGCTGCAAGACGGGCGCATGGCCGGAGCGGGGCTCGACGTCTTTGAACGCGAACCGGCAATCCATCCCAAGCTCTTGAAGGCGAGGAACGTCGTGCTCTTGCCCCACATGGCGTCCGCGACGATCGAAGGGCGCATCGAGATGGGCGAGAAGGTGATCATCAACATCAAGACCTTCGTCGACGGTCACCGCCCGCCCGACCGGGTCATTCCGGCGATGCTGTAAGCGGTCCCAAACCGCTAGGTATCTTCCCTCATTCGTATAAGTCCCTACCAACTCCG
>JAATGK010000015.1 GCA_015654715.1 Alphaproteobacteria bacterium | reverse complement strand
TCGATGCCGGTCGGCACCGCTTTGATGCCCACCGCCTCCAGCAAGGCGCGAACCTTGTCGGGCGCATGCGGGGTGGCGATGTCGACGTCGGTCACCGGTTTGCCGAGCAGGGTGTTGCGCACCGCGCCGCCGACGAAGCGCGCTTCGCCCAACGTCGCCATCAGCTTCAGCACCTCAGGCGTGGTCATCCAAGGCTCAGGAGAAAGACGCGTCATTGCAGCCGCCCGGCAAGCGCCACCAACATAGCAGCGGTGGCACCCCAGATATAATGCCCCTCGTAGGTGAAGGCATAGAAGCGGCGCGGACGGCCTTGCCATTCCACCCGCTCCTCGACGCAATTGGCCGGATCGATCAGACAGGCGAGCGGAACTTCGAACACCGATTCGACCTCGTGCGCACCGAGCGCGAGCGTGAAGCCTTCGGCGACCAGCCTCACCACCGGCAACACTGCGAAGTGCGTCACGGTTTCATAAGCTTCGAGGAACCCGGCCACGCTGACAAAATCGGGATCGATGCCGGTCTCCTCCTTCAACTCACGCAAGGCGGTGGCGGTAAACGAGGCGTCAGTGGGATCGGCGGCCCCACCGGGAAAGCTTACCTGTCCGGCATGATGCTTGAGGCCGGCACTGCGCTGGGTGAACAGCACGGTCGGCTCCGGGCGCGTCACGATCGGGATCAGCACCGCCGCCGGAACTAGCGCCCGGCTTTCGCCCGGGCGCGATAGCGGATTGAGGTCGTAGTCGCTGCGTAACGGAGCGAGCGGCAAACCGGGCGGTTCGGGCAAGAGGCGGCCGCGCAAGAATTCAAGCGAGAAAATTGTGCCTACATTCATCACAGGCGCCCAAGCCTGGGTGCGCCCGGCAAAAGAAAATGAACGCGTGTATCGGTCATGGCCCTAATCTAGCCGAACTCGGGCGCAAATATTCACCCTCAAAATGAGCCACCGGTGGGAACAATGCGGACAATCCGTTTCGGACTGGGCTGTTTCGCACTTGCCCTAGCAGCAATCCTGCTGCCACCACCGGCGGCAGCGGCCGATTGCCCCTATGAGGCAGCACATTACACGCTCAAAACCCATCCCGAAGTAACGCTCGATTTCATCCGGCATGACCCGATCACAGATCTTTACGGCAATCTGTTTTTGCGCGTGCGCGTGGGTCAGGGCGGCCAGACCTATTGGTATTCGCCGGAATTGGGCAACGGCTACAGCACCATCCGCCTGATCTCCATGGATGACCCGGGCAAGCCGGGCTGGCAACCACCGGATCCCGATTCCCGTAAAGGCCGCCCCAGCGAAGATGAGACCTATTATGGCCTAAACGCCGATTTGAGCTTTAGGATCGAACTTCCTGCACAAGGGGCCCGCGCCCCAGACCTGATCCTGATTCCGGAGCTAGCCCCCACAATCTGGTACGATCCGCGGGCCGATCTTTCCCGTAGGCGGCTTCCGCGTGCCTTTTTTGTCTTTGATCGCTGCCAAAGGTGAACGGTGTTTTCCTTGGCGGCCAAGCCCTTACGCAGTAGAAACAGGGGGCCGGTGCCAACCTATCGGGCGAATCCTGCGCAACGCCAAACCCGGTCAACCGAATCTGGATAGCAAGCGATGAACGATACGAGCGGCGAAGTCGAACACGGGCCGGCGGTGGAGCGCGCCGAACGGGCTGCAAATATCGCGCACGCGGTGCGGGCGGGCATCGGCGAAGTCATCTTCGGGCAAAAGGACGTCATTGATCAGGCGCTGATCACCCTCTTGGCGGGCGGTCATGGCCTGCTCATCGGCGTGCCGGGTCTGGCCAAGACCAAACTGGTGGAAGCGATGGGCATCGTGCTCGGCCTCGACTGGAAGCGGGTGCAGTTCACCCCCGATTTGATGCCCGCCGACATCATCGGCTCGGAAGTTCTGGAAGAGACCGACGACCGTCATCGCGCCTTCCGCTTTCTCAAAGGGCCGGTGTTCACCCAGCTTCTGATGGCCGACGAAATCAATCGCGCCAGCCCGCGCACCCAAAGCGCGTTGTTGCAGGCGATGCAGGAGCGCCAAGTGACGGTGGCAGGGGCGCGCAACGATCTGCCCAAGCCCTTCCATGTCCTGGCGACGCAAAATCCGCTCGAGCAGGAAGGCACCTATCCTTTGCCCGAAGCCCAGCTCGACCGATTCCTCTTGCAGATCGATATCGGCTATCCCGACAAAGACGCCGAAAAGAAAATGCTGCTGGCCACCACCTTCGGCCAGGAAAAGACGGCACAGCCGGTGTGCACGCCAGCGGATTTGATGGAAGCCCAGGCGGTGGTGCGCCATATCCCGGTCGGCGACACGGTGGTCGAATCCATTTTGCGCCTGGTGCGCGCGGCGCGCCCCGAAGGCGATGCCGCACCGGAACTGCGCAATGTCGTCGCCTGGGGACCGGGCCCGCGCGCCTCCCAAGCCTTTATGCTGGCCTGCCGCGCCCGCGCCTTGATCGAAGGGCGGCTGGCGCCTTCCACCGACGATGTGGTCGCTTTGGCCCAACCAGTGCTGCGCCATCGCATGGCGCTCAATTTCGCCGCCAGGGCTGAGGGTCTCAACGTCACCACCGTGATCGACCGGCTATGCCGGACCCTCATCTAGATGGCGCGGCTTTCCGACAGCGCCGAATCGCTTGCCGCCGCGCTGCCGGCCTTGATGGTGCGGGCCGAACGGCTGGCTTCGTCGGTGACGCTCGGTATGCATGGGCGGCGCAAGGCGGGGCTGGGCCAGACCTTCTGGCAATATCATCACTATCGCCCTGGCGATCCCTCCACCGCCATCGACTGGCGCCAATCGGCCAAGAGCCAGCACCTTTATGTGCGCGAGCGCGAATGGGAAGCGGCGCAATCGGTGTGGCTGTGGCGCGACGGGGCGGCGTCGATGCGCTTCGGCTCCGGCGCCGATACCAAACTGCAACGGGCCAGCCTTTTGGCGTTGGCATTGGGGATTTTGCTGGTGCGCGGCGGCGAACGCATTGCGCTCTACGGCGAACGCGAACCGCCGGCCAATTCCCGCGCCGCCTATCGCCGGATCGGCTATGCCTTGGGTGAGCGCCCGCCCAGCGACGATCTCTTGCCGCCCGAGGCGCCGCTGCCGAAAAATGCCCAGTTCGTCTGGTTTGGCGATTTTCTGGCGCCACTGGAGAGCATTGAAACGACCATCCGGCGGCTGACGCGCTCCAATGCCGGCGGGCGGCTGGTGCACATCATCGATCCGGCGGAAGAGGATTTTCCCTATTCCGGCCGCACGCGGTTTGAATCGGTCGGCGGGGCCGAGACCCGCACGCTGGGACGGGCCGAAGGTGTGGCGGCCGACTATCGCGCCCGGTTCCAGGCCCATCGCGAGACGGTGGCGCTGATCGCGCGCAATCTCGGCTGGAATTATACCGCTCATCGCACCGACCGTTCGCCGCAAGGCGCGCTGGTGGCGCTTTACGCCGACCTCTCGGGCGGCCACCGGATGGCAGGGTGATGGACCTTCTCCCCCACCTCAGTTTCGGCGCGCCCTGGATCCTTGCGGGGCTGATCGTGCTACCGGTGATTTGGTGGCTTTTGCGCGTCACCCCGCCGCTGCCCAAACGGGTGGTGTTTCCGCCGCTGCGGCTGCTGCTTGGCTTGAAGGACGAGGAAGAAACCCCATCGGGAACGCCATGGTGGCTGATGGCGCTGCGGCTGATCGCGGCGGCGGCGGTGATCATCGCCCTTAGCGAACCGCAAATGGGCCGCACCTTGACGCTGACCGGCAGCGGGCCGCTGGTGCTGCTCATCGACAACGGCTGGACAGCGGCGCCGGGTTGGGAGGCGCGTGCGGGACTGGTGCGCGAAGCGGTCGACAGCGCGGTGCGCGCCAACCGCCCGGTCGCCATCATCGCTACCGCCGACCGTTCCGAACCCGAACTGCTCGATGCCGGACGCGCCGCCAAAGCAGCCAGCGCCTTGGAGCCGAGGCCTTGGCTCGCCAACCGCAAAGAGGCGCTGGCAACACTGGCCAAATTGAAGCCGGGCGCCGAAGTGTTGTGGCTGTCGGACGGCGTCGATGACGGGCTGGCGGCGAAAACTGCGGCGGCGCTCAAGCGACTTGGCAGCGTGCGGCTGTTCGTGAGCCGCAGCAGCGGACCGCTGGCGGTCACCGGCGCCACCAACACGTCGGCCGGATTTGAAATCGCGCTAGTCCGCGCCGGCAGCGGGGGCGCAGCTCAAGGCGTCGTTGCGGCGCTGGGCGAGCAAGGCCAGACCCTGGGAACGGCGCCGTTCCGTTTCGACGACGGCAACAACAAAACGCTCGCCAAGATCGCCATTCCGCTCGAAATGCGCAATCAAACAGCGCGGCTGGAAATTCTCGGAGCCAAGAGCGCCGGGGCGGTGCATTTGCTCGATCGCGGCGCGCCGCGGCGGGCGGTGGGATTGATTTCCGGGTCGTCGAGTGACGAGCCGCTGCTGTCGGGCGCCTTTTATCTGCAACGGGCGCTATCGCCTTATGCCGATTTGCACAAGGGCACCGTC
>JAATGK010000020.1 GCA_015654715.1 Alphaproteobacteria bacterium | reverse complement strand
CCGCGTTCGGTCGGCTGCTGCGGCTCCTCGTTGCCGATCGACCATAGGATGATGCTCGGGTGATTGCGGTCGCGCCGGATCATCGCTTCGAGATCGGCGAGGCTTTCTTCGTCGGACGACATGCGGCGAGTTTCGTCGATCACCAGCATGCCGAGCCGGTCGCAAGCATCGAGCAATTCCGGCGCCGGCGGATTGTGCGACATGCGATAGGCGTTGCAGCCGAACTCTTTCAGCTTGGCGATGCGCCAATCCTGCAGCGCGTCGGGCACGGCGGCGCCAACCCCGGCATGATCCTGATGATTGCAGGTGCCCTTCAACTTGAGCGGCTTGCCGTTGAGGAAAAAACCATTGGCGGGATCGAAGCGGAAGCTGCGCACGCCGAACGCCGTTACCGTGTCGTCGACCACTTTGCCATCGGTCACGACTTGGGTGGAAAGATGATAAAGCATCGGAGTGTCCGGCGACCACAAACGGGGCGCGGCAAGCGCGGCGGTCTGCGGCACGGTGCGGCGCTCGCCCGCGCCCAGCGACAGCTCCGGCGTTTTCACCACCGCAAGGCTGCGCCCGTCGGGATCGAACACCGTCGTGACGATGCGGCAGGTCCGTGCCGGGCCTTCATTGACGAGATCCGTGGCGATCGCCAGCGTGGCCGAACGCGCGGAGAGCGATGATTTGACGAAGGTGCCCCATGGCGCGATGTGCAGCGGGTCCTGCTTGACCAGCCAGACATGGCGATAAATCCCGGCGCCTTCGTAGAACCAGCCCTCGCCGAGGCTGGCGTCGACTCGAACCACCAGCACATTGGTGCCGCCGTAGTTGACGAAATCGCTGACGTCGACGCAGAACGAGCGATAACCGCTGCCGCTGGTGGCGACGATGTAGCCGTTGAAGATCACCGTGGCGGCGCGGAAAACACCGTCGAATTCGAGGCTGAGACGGCGGCCGAGATCGGCGGCCGGAATCGCAAAGCTGCGGCGATACCAGCCGATGCTGGTTTGCGGAAATTCACGCCCGAGCGGCTTGAAGCCATGGGCCGCGCGCGGGTCTTCTTCGGCCGGAGGATTGTTGCTCGGCACAAACGGCAGATCGACCGCCCAGTCGTGCGGCAGATTGATTGCTGTCCAGTCGTCGTCCTTGAAATCGGGCTCAGCGGCTGTGGTGACGCCATGGCCGGCTTTGGCATAGGTGTGCTGGTCGAGGCCGAAGCCGAAATCCCATGCCGGATCGCCGGCGTGACCCAAATGGAATTTCCAGCCGAAATCGAGCAGCAGCCGCTCGCGCACCGTTGCTTCGGGCTTGTTTGCGGTCGTCTGTCGGGTGGTGGGCCGGACCGGTGCCGCTGTAGCGGGCGCCGCGGCGGCAGCGGTGATCGCCGCGCCGGCCTTGATTGCATCGCGTCGCGAAAGTGCCATGAGAATCCTCCGCCGCCGCGCTAGACGATCGCGGCATGTGCCTTATTGACGACCGTGTCGACGTACAATTGGGTGCGGTGCCACGCCGCCGCAGAAGCGATCATGTCGGCGATGCCGCGGTGCGGCGCCCAGCGGAGCACCCGACGGGCCTTGGAACTGTCGGCGATCAACGTCGCCGGATCGCCCGCCCGCCGCGGCGCGATGCCAGGCGCGAAGTCGGGGCGGTTCAGAACTTTGCGGGTCGCCGCAACGATCTCGCCAACGGAATAGCCTTCGCCACTGCCGAGATTGAAGATGTTGGTCGCCCCACCGCCAAGCAAATACCGCAGCGCTAGAATATGGGCATCGGCGAGATCGAGGACGTGAACGTAATCGCGCACAGCAGTGCCGTCGCGGGTTGGATAGTCGGTGCCGAAAAGCTTGAAGCCGCACTTAAGATTGAGCGCCTCCAGAATAGCGGCCGGCGCCTCGATCAACGGCAGCACGAGGCGCGGAATGAGGTGGGATTCGGGATAGTGGGTTTCGCCGAGACCAGCTTCAGGCGCGGCGCCCGCGACGTTGAAATAACGCAGCGCCACCGAGTTGACGCCCGGCACGGCACGCATCGCCTCTTCGGCTTCGAGCTTGGACTGACCGTAGGGATTGATCGGCTTTAGCGCCGCGGTTTCGCGGATCGGAACTTCTTTTGGCTCGCCATAGACCGCGGCCGTGGAGGAGAAAACAATCTTGTCGACGCCCTTCGCCGCGATCGTCTTGAAGAAAATATTTGCCTTGTCGCGGTTGTTGTAAAAATACATGTCGGGCTTGACGACCGACTCGCCGACTTCGATGAAGGCCGCGAAATGCAGCGCCGCGACGGGGCGGAATTCGTCACACACTGCACCTACGAATGCCGCGTCGCCAATATCGCCGTGGCGGAACGGACCCGACTTCTCGCCCGCCCACCGGTTGCCTTTGACGAGGCTGTCGAGCACCACCGGCGTGAAGCCGGCCAGTTTCAGGGCTCGAGCGATATGGCTGCCGATATAACCGGCACCGCCGGAAACCAGGATCGCCTCAACCGGCATGTTCGACTTCTGTTTTGTTCAGGGCGTAGGTGGAGATCAGGTCGGCATCGGGATTTTCCTTGGCGACGAACGTCCACCACGCCGTCGTCTGGTCCCGCGGCACCAGCGCAATGATCGCACCGCCGAAGCCGCCGCCGCAAAGCCGCGCGGCACGAACCCCGAAGCGGTTCGACGACACGACCAACGCATCGATTTCCGGGATCGAACATTCGAAATCGTCGCGCTGCGACACATGGCTGGCAGCGATGAGGTCAGCCTGGCGCGCCGTGTCGCCCTGCTCCAGTGCGTCCGCCATTTCCAGAACGCGCAGGTTCTCGGTAATGACATGGCGGGCACGCTTGGCAATAACCGGACGCAAGCCCGCCAGTCGCGGAAGATCGGCATAGCCGAGTTCGCTCAACACCGTGACCCCGAGCCGATCGCGCGCTTCGGTGCATTCCGCCATGCGGTCCATGCGCTTCTTGTGGCT
>JAATGK010000306.1 GCA_015654715.1 Alphaproteobacteria bacterium | reverse complement strand
GCCGTGATCATGGCGGCGCGGCCGAAAGGCGATTTGCGGGCGCCGAAGCTGATGGGCGCGGTCTATGCGGAAATCCTCAAACGCATGGACGAGCAAGGCTGGGCGCCGCCGCGCGCGCGCGTGAAAGTGCCGAAGATGCTGCTCGGCTGGCTGGCGCTGCGCTACGGGATCGCGGCATGAAGACGCTCGTCGTCGGCACCGGACTGGCGGGTCTCGCGGCCGCGGTGACGGCAGCGGAATCGGAGGTCGTCGTTTACGAAGCGGCCGGTCATGCCGGCGGGCGCTGTCGCTCCTATTATGATGCGACGCTCGACGGCATCATCGACAACGGCAATCACCTCGTGCTGTCGGGCAATCCGGCGGTGCAGTCGTTCCTGAAAAAAATTGGCGCCCGCGATGCGCTAGCCGGTCCCGAGCGGGCGGAGTTTTCCTTCGTCGATCTGGGCAGCGGTGCGCGCTGGCAGCTTCGGCCCAACGAAGGCCCGCTGCCGTGGTGGATTTTTTCGGCCAGGCGCCGCGTGCCCGGCACCACGCCGCTCGATTATGTGCGCCTCGGCGGCCTGCTGGCGGCCGGTCCCGCCGCGAGCGTTGCCGACTTGATGCCGTGCCAGGGGCCGCTGTGGGACAAGATGATGGGGCCGGTGCTGCTGGCCATCCTCAACACCGATCCTAAGACGGGCTCGGCGAGGCTGGCGGCGGCAGTGCTGAAAGAGACGCTGGCCAAAGGCGGGCGCGCCTATCGTCCGCGCATCGCCCACCCCAATCTCGGCGCTGCCTTCATCGAGCCGGCGCTGAAGACGCTCACCGACCGGCACGCCTTGGTCCATTTCGGTCAGCGCTTGCGCCGGATCATTTACGATCACGACACTATTCTGGCGCTCGAATTCCCCGAGAACACGGTGCCGGTGGCGCCGGAAGATCGCGTCGTGCTGGCGGTGCCGCCATGGGTGGCCAAGGATCTGGTGCCCGGTCTTCGCGTGCCGACCGAATTTCGCGCCATCGTCAACGCCCATTTCAAGATTGCGCCGCCGCCGGAAGCCTCCAAAATACTCGGCGTGATCGGCGGCACGGCGGAATGGATTTTCACCTTCCCGGATCGCATTTCGGTCACCGTCAGCGGCGCCGATGCCATCGTCGATCGCGATCGCGAGGACCTCGCTTGCACGTTGTGGGGCGATGTCGCCAAGGCGCTGGGTTTGCCGCCGGTGCTGCCGGTGTGGCAGATCGTCAAGGAAAAGCGCGCCACCTTTGCCGCCACGCCCGAGCAGGATGCGCTTCGACCGCCGGCGAAAACGGCGTGGAAAAATCTTGTGCTCGCCGGGGATTGGACCCAGACCGGGCTTCCCGCCACCATCGAAGGGGCGCTGCGCTCCGGCTTCAAGGCGGCGTCGCTGGCGTGAAACTGCAATTCTCCCGTTGAGGGCGCCCGCGCATTGTCGCAATCTGTTCTTGAGCATTTCACCGTTTCACGGAAACGACGAAATGCTCTAGATTCTTTATTTGTCGCGCTTTCGGACGGAAAACCGGATTCCACTTTTCCTGAAAACGCTCTAGCGCAAATCAGGGTCATACGCCGTGAAAGTTATTGCCGCCGTGGGGCTTGCCAAAGAAGCCCGGTATGCCAGGCGCATCGGGCTCACGCCGGTGATCAGTGCGGCCAATTCGAAGCTTTTGGCCCGACGCCTCAGGGCCTTGGGGCCGGATATCTGCGGCGTCGTCAGCCTGGGGCTGGCGGGCGCGCTGGCGCCGATCCCGGAAGTCGGCAATGCGCTGATCGGCACCCATGTGGTGACCGAACGCGAGCATTACGCCTGCGATCCCGGCTGGTCCAAAATCTTGCGCACCAAGCTGCCCGAGGCCCTTTCGGTGGTGATCGCCGGGGTCGAAGAACCCGCCATGCATATGAGCGCCAAAAGAGACCTGTTCCGCGATACCGGCGCCCATGCCGTCGACATGGAATCCCACATCGCGGCGCGCTTCGCCCACGAGCGGGGGCTGCCCTTCGTGGTCCTCAGGGTTGTTTCCGATGATTGCCACCGAACCCTGCCGCCAGCCGCACTCGAACGGCTCAGCCTGAAAGGCAATCCGCGGCTGTTCGCGATCCTGGGCTCACTGTGGCGCGAACCCGATCAGTTCGGCGAGTTGATGCGCACCGCCCGCGAAGCCGGCGTGGCGTTCAAGACGCTAGCTCGCTGTCTCCGAATTCTCGGCCCCGGCCTTAGCTGCCCCTATCTCGGTTGACTTGGCCTTGGCTGACTTGATCTCGGCCAGCTTGGTTTCGACGTGACGCGAGAACACGAAGTCGGCCGGCCGCTGATGGGAGAGATCGATTTCCGGCGCGAACGGTCCATCGGTTTTGACGCCGCGCAACGCCAGCGGCAGCAGCTTGTAAGGCTTCTTGATGGAGTCGACGACGGCGGTGCCTTCGAAGCCGCAATGCACCATGCAGTTGGCGCACTTTTCGTAGTTGCCGACGCCGTACTTCTCCCACTCGGTGTCGTCCATCAGCTCCTTGAAGGTCTTCACATAGCCTTCGCCGAGCAGATAGCAGGGCTTCTGCCAGCCGAACACGGTGCGGCAGGGCATCGACCACGGCGAGCACTCATAGGTCTGGTTGCCGGCGAGGAAGTCGAGGAACAGCGAGGACTGGGTGAATTCCCACTTTTTGCCGCCATTGCCGCGCCGGAGGATGTCGCGGAACAGGGTCTTGGTGCGCTCGCGGGTGAGGAAGTGCTCCTGGTCGGCGGCGCGCTCATAAGCATAGCCGGGCGACAGGGTGATGCCGTCGCAGCCGATCGCGGTCATCTCGTCGAAGAATTTGGCGGTGCGCTCGGGGTCGGCGTCGTTGAACAGGGTGCAGTTGATCTGGGTGCGGAAGCCTTTCGACTTCGCCAGCTTCAGCGCCGCCACCGCCTTGTCGTAGGTGCCGTCGAGGCACACCGACTTGTCGTGCATCAGCTTGTCGCCGTCGAGATGGATCGACCAGGTGAAGTTCTCGTGCGGGGTATATTGGTCGATCTTCTTGGCCAAGAGCAGCGCGTTGGTGCAGAAGATGACGAACTTGCCGCGCTCGATGAAGCCTTGGACGATCTTCGGCATATCGCGATGCAACAGCGGCTCGCCGCCCGCAATCGAGACGCAAGGGGCGCCGCATTCGTCGATCGCCTGCATGCATTCGTCATAGGATAGGCGCTGGTTCAGAATGTCATCGGGATAATCGATCTTGCCGCAACCGGCGCAGGCAAGATTGCAGCGGAACAACGGTTCCAGCATCAGCACCAGCGGATAGCGCGCGCGGCCGCTGAGATGCTGCTTCAGAACATAGGCCCCGATGCGGGCGGCTTGCTTGGCGGGAATACCCAACGCTTTTCTCCTTAAACCCGAAGTTCCGCCGGGAGGCGGAATTCGATGTGTTCCTTCTTGCCGTCCATCTGCTCGACTGTGGTGTCGGGGTTGATGGCGCGCAGTGCGTCGATCACGTTTTCGACCAACGCTTCGGGGGCCGAGGCGCCGGCGGTGATGCCGATGGTCGTATAGCCCTTGACCCAATTCGGATCGAGTTCGCCGCCGTCGTTGATGAGGTAGCTGGGCTTGCCGTTTTCCTTGCCGATTTCGCAAAGGCGATTCGAGTTCGACGAATTCTTGGCGCCCACCACGAGGATGACGTCCGCGACGCGGCATAGTTCCCTGACCGCCTGCTGGCGGTTCTGTGTGGCGTAGCAGATGTCGGTGGTTTCCGGCCCGACGATGTCGTGGAATTTCTTCTTCAAGGCCGCGATCACGCCGCGGGTGTCGTCGATCGACAGCGTCGTCTGGGTGACATAGGCCACCGGCGTACCGGCCGGGATGGTCAGGGCTTCGACATCGGCTTCCGACTGCACCAGATGGACCGGTGCGCCGACTTGCCCCATCGTGCCTTCGACTTCCGGGTGTCCGGCGTGGCCGATCAACACCAGGGTGCGGCCCGCCCCGACGTAGCGCTTGCCTTGGCTATGCACTTTCGACACCAGCGGACAGGTCGCATCCAGAATCGGTAGGTTGCGCGCTTCGGCATCCTTCACCACGGCTTGCGGCACGCCATGCGCCGAAAAGATGGTCACCGCGCCGTCCGGAACCTCGTTCAGCTCTTCGACGAAACGGGCTCCTTGGCTCTTCAGGGTTTCGACGACATGGCGGTTGTGCACGATTTCATGGCGCACATAGACCGGCTCGCCGTACTTCTCGAGGGCGCGCTCGACAATATCGATCGCCCGAACAACCCCTGCGCAAAAGCCGCGCGGCTGGGCAAGAACGACACGCATGGGACCCTTAACTCCGTCAGATAAGTTGCACCGTCTAGCACGCTAAATCCCTAAATGGTAAAGGGAAATTCGCTGTTGCCCGCGTGGCGGCAGTTTCCCGAAAGTGGCAGTCGGGCGCAATCGTTTTCTTGCAACACCAGTTGCACGGTTTTCGGATTACGCTAGAGATGAGGCCAAATAAGGGGCAGTGGGGGAAAGGACAACACCATGAATACCCTGGGCGTTCTGGCGCCGGCCTTGGACAAGGCGGCCAAGGCAACCGAAGCGACTTTGGAGCGGGTTCTGCCGCCGCCGCACGGCCTGCACAGCCGCATCCATGAGGCGATGCGCTATGCCACGTTTGCCGGCGGCAAGCGCCTCAGGCCCTTCCTGGTCATCGAATGCGCCGGATTGTTCGATGTCGCCAGTGCCCGCGCCAGCCGTACCGCCGCTGCGATCGAGGTGTTGCACACCTATTCGCTGGTGCATGACGATCTGCCGGCGATGGACAATGACGACCTTCGCCGCGGCCGCCCCACCACCCACAAGGCGTTCGACGAAGCCACGGCGATTCTGGCGGGCGACGGCCTGCTTACGATCGCGTTCGAGATTCTCGCCCATCCGGAAACCCACCCCAGTGCCGAGGTGCGGGTTAAGCTGATCGCGCGGCTCGCCGAAGCGGCAGGCGCCAACGGCATGATCGGCGGCCAGATGATCGACATGGTGGCAGCGGAGCGCAGCTTCGGCGCCGAAGACGTGATGCTGCTGCAGCGGCTCAAGACCGGTCAGTTGTTCGAGTTTTCCTGCGAAGCCGGTGCGATTTTGGCCGAAGCGGGCCCCGAGCATCAGGAGCGCCTGAGGGCCTTCGCGCGCGACATGGGTCTGGTATTCCAGATCACCGATGACCTGCTCGACGTCACCTCGACCGCCGAAAAGACCGGCAAGGCCGTCGGTAAGGATCAGGAACAAGGCAAGGCCACCCTCGTTTCGATCTACGGTATCGACGGCGCGCGTGCCGAAGCGAAAAAGATCGCCGAGCGGGCGCTGGCGACGCTGGAACCTTACGGCACACGGGCGGCGGCGCTCAGGAATTTGCTGCCGTACCTGCTGACGCGGGAATCCTGAAGCTTGGTTAACTCATATTTCCGCCAACAAGGTCCGCGACACTGATACGCTTGTCGGACGGGTACTGCGCAGGAGGTTCAAAATGATCAAGGGTTGGTTCCGGGCCGCATCGCTGGCTGTGGCGCTGATGACGGCGGGTGCGGTTGCGCACGCCGAGGCGGGCGATCCGGCAGTGGCGCCGGTGCAGTCGTTCTACGACGCGCTGCTTTCGACTATGAAGCAGGGCAAGGCGCTCGGCATCAAAGGCCGTTATGAGAAGCTGAAGCCGGTCGTGGAAGCCTCCTTCGATCTTCCCGGCATGACGCGTCTTTCCGTCGGTCCGGCGTGGAACACGATGTCGGAAGCCGATCAGAAGGCGCTGACCGCCGCTTTGAGCCGCTACACGGTGGCGAGCTATGCCGCCAACTTCAAAAGCTTCGACGGCGAAAAATTCGTGGTCGAGCCGGCAGCTAAGGACCGCAATGCCGACAAAGTGGTGTTCTCCAAGCTGGTCGCCGGAGCCGAAATCGTTCCGTTCAACTACCTGATGCGCAGGAACGGCGCCTCGTGGAAAGTGATCGACATCTATCTCGCCGGCTTTGTCAGCCAGATTGCCAAGCAGCGCTCCGACTTCGGCGCCACGGTCCAATCCGGCGGCGCCGCGGCACTGGAAAAGAAAATCGACGCTCTCGCCGACAAGCTGATGAAGGAGTGAATTTCTTCACCGTCGCTACGAAAGAGCCCGCGGCGACGCGGGCTTTTTTGTGCCTGTCATCCCCGGCGAGCGCTGCAACGCGGCGCGAGGGAAGGGGATCCAGGTACCAACGCGCACGCAACGTCGAATGCAGCGCACGGCCGTTATTACTTCATCTTCGCGATCATCGCGTTGACAACACCTGGGTCCCCTTCCCCTCACATTCGCGCTGACGCGCGCCTGCTCGGCCGGAGATGACACCAAGGTGTGCGGTGCGTCTACTCCTTATCCCGGCAGTTTCTTGGGCGGCGGGCCGAGCAGGGCGGGCAGGAAGAACAGCGTCGTGAACAGCGTCCAGCCGAGCGAGATGATGAGCAGAACGCCCATGCTCGCAGTGCCCGG
>JAATGK010000281.1 GCA_015654715.1 Alphaproteobacteria bacterium | reverse complement strand
GAGAAGATGCTCGGCTTGATGCCGTAGGAAGGCGACCGCGATCACGGTCGGGCCGGAAAACCTCAACACCTATGCCGGCGTGCGGCAGTTCCACTATGGCGAGGTCGAAGGCGAGGATCAGGTCGGCGTCGTCACCGGCCTGGCCTGGACCGAAACCGGCGGCGACACGTTGCAGATCGAAGCTGTCAGTCTGCCCGGCAAGGGCCGCATGCAGACCACCGGCAAGCTCGGCGACGTGATGAAGGAGTCGATCGACGCGGCGCGGTCTTACGTCCGCTCCAAGGCGACGACCTTCGGCATCAAGCCGCCGACCTTCGAAAAGACGGACATCCACGTCCATGTGCCGGAAGGCGCAACCCCGAAAGACGGGCCCTCGGCGGGCGTGGCGATGTCGGTGGCGATCATCTCGGTGCTGACCGGTATTGCGGTGCGCCGCGATGTGGCGATGACCGGCGAAGTCACCTTGCGTGGCCGCATCCTGCCGATCGGCGGCCTCAAGGAAAAGCTGCTGGCGGCGCTGCGTTGCGGCATCAAGACGGTGATCATCCCGCAGGAGAACGAGAAGGACCTGGTGGAGATCCCGGACAACGTCAAGACGCATATGCAGATCGTCCCGGTGTCCAACGTGACCGAGGTTCTCAAGGTGGCCTTGGTGCGGGTGCCCGAGCCAATCGAATGGATCGAGCCGGAAATCGCCGCCAGCGCGGTGGTGGCCGACAGCGACGCCGATACTGTGGTAACTCACTGATCGATAAAGACTTTCCGGCCGGGCGTCAGCTCGGCCGGAGGGTTCTTGCCCCACCGTAAATAGATAAAAATGGCCGAATCCGGCCTTTTTTTATGAGAGTTCCGTAAGTTTCGGGTCGGTTATCCTTGCCGGGCCGGGCCTGCGGGCCCTAAATTCCGCCTGATCGCCGCGGCGATTCCTGGAGCACAGCGCATTTTCGAGGGATTGGCGTTTTGCTTCGTCTTTGATGGTCGCGGCGCTTTCGCGCAAAACCGCGCACACTTTTGCGCACGCCGCTTGAAGGAGCCAATCCAGTGAACAAGAACGATCTGATCCAGAAACTCGCGGACCACACCGGTCTCGTTAAGAACGACGCGGCCAAGGCGGTCGACGGCGTGTTTGACCTGATCGCTGCCGCTCTCAAAGAGGGCGACGAGGTCCGTCTCACCGGCTTCGGCGTGTTTGTCGTGGCCACACGCGCCGGCGGCAAAGGCCGCAACCCGCAGACGGGCGAAGAAATCACCATCAAGCCGTCCAAGCAGCCGCGCTTCCGCCCGGGCAAACAGCTCAAGGATTCCTTGAACTAACGCACGGCGAAATTTGTGTGAGCGGGACGAGCGGGAGATTCTGCGCGTCCCGTTTGCATTTATGGGAATCCGTCAAGCTAAAATTTACCAAAACCGTGTCTGCTGACATCCAAGTTTTGTGTTGATGCGTTTTCGGGTGGAAAGCCAATTTCCACATTTCCGAAATGTGCTCACTCCGGGCGGCGAGATCACCTCGTCCGCCGGTTCTTGGAATGAAGGCGAACACCATGCTCCCCCGCGTGAATTTGGCCCGATGCAATGCTGCCGATTATCTGCTTTTCGGCACCAATGATTGCATCAGCCGCCATCTGACACAGACGGGCGATTGGGACACCAATTTGCAGGCGCTGACCAAGTTGTTCACGGCGGGCCTGGAGGCGCCGTTCATCGTCGACGTCGGCGCCAATCTCGGTGCCTATACGGTTCCCGCCGCCAAAATCGCCGCCGAACGGGGCGGCAAGGTCTATTCGTTCGAACCGCAGCGCATCATCTATTACCAGCTTTGCGGCAACATCTTCCTCAACCAGCTCGACAATGTGGTCGCGTTCAATCTGGCAATCGGCGAAGAGACCAAGGTCATCGAGATCCCGGTGCTTGATTATGGTGCCACGCATAATATCGGCGGCTTCAGCATCGAAGAGAAGTATCGTGCCCACACTGGCGTCGACAAGGCGTTGTCCGGCCAGACCGAGCCGGTGTCGATGGTCAGTCTTGACTATTTCTCGTTCCCCAAGGCTGCGGCATTCGTCAAGATCGACGTCGAGGGTTACGAGCTGAACGTCCTCAAAGGCGCGCTGCGGTTCCTCACCGAAAGCAACTTTCCGCCGTTCTATTTGGAAGTGTGGAGCAACCCCGCGTTCGACAAGGAACGCGAGGAGTTGTTCGCCTTCGTCGACGCCATGGGATACGAAGCGACCCGCGTGGCCACGGACGACTACATCTGCCAGCATCCGGCCAATGCCGTACGGGTCGAATTCCATCAAGAAGGCGACCAGCTCGCGATGGAACGGGTGCGCTGATCCGGCGTTAGTCTTCCGCGATCAAGTAGAACAGCGCCTCGACCGTGGTGCCGAGCGTCTTGGCCAGTGCCAGCGCCAGAATGGTCGATGGCACGAAGACCAAATTCTCCACCGTGTTGATGGTTTTGCGCGAGACGCCGACGCGGGCCGCCAGATCGGTCTGGGTCAGCCCTTGCGCGGTACGTATCTCTTTCAGCCGGTTGCCGAGGCGCCGCTCAGCCATCGCGGCCTGCTCGCCAATCGGCGATGACGTAATAAAGCGCCGGCAGGACGAACGCCGCTGCCATCGACAGCGGGATTGCTGGCGCCAGCATCGGCGGCGCGACTTGGTAGATGACATAATCCGCGCAGAGCGCCGTCATGGCGCAAAAATAGCCGAATGCGGTGGCGCGCGCCCGCAAGGCGCGGCTTAGTTCATCGGCATTTGCGGCACGGTAGCGCCGGTTCAAGAATCCCGGCCCTAGTACCAGCGTCAGCGCGGCGATCAGCATGAGGAACACGAATACGCCTTGCGTGTACCAGTCGTGAGGGCCGTGGCCAGTCGGCACTTGCGGCTGGTTGAGGGCGAGAACCAGCGCGCTCGCGATGACGATCAGGAGCGTCCAGCGCTGACGCTTGGTGTAATCGTCAACCAGCATGCGTTCTACGCCTGGACGCTCTATGGCCGGGTCGGGGCGGAAGCGGAGACGATAAATGAGGAACGCGATCCACACCAAAACCAAGAGGATCATCGGGAACCAGTTGACCAGTCGCGTCGACAAGCCCGGCGAAGCACCGAGACGCTGTGGGATACCGAGGTTGAAGGCGAGGACCAGCAAGAGCGCGAACGCAATCCAAAACAGAAGACTCCACAGCGTCGTACGGTTCCACAGCTTGGCGCGGCGGCGTTCCTGGGCGGCGATTTCATCATCGGTGGGTTTGGTCATGGTGTTTCTCCGCGATCGCCTGTCATCCTGCCTTACCCACTTTGTAACCTACGGGTTACAGTAACCTCTAGGTTACATGGCGTCAAGAGGCCCTGCGCCGCAACAGAGCGTTTGATGCTTTCGAGACGTAGTGTAAGAGGAGCGCTGCGGGCGGTTAGCTCAGTGGTAGAGCATCTCGTTTACACCGAGAGGGTCGGGAGTTCGAAACTCTCACCGCCCACCAGTCTACGCCGCGCAGCGGCGGAGACTGCCACGGCGAAGCGCGCAAGCGCGAAGCCGGCTGCCTGGGGCTGCGCGGCTACGCCCTGGCAAGCCAGTCTACGGCGCGCAGCGGCGGAGAGTGTCACGGCGAAGCGCGTAAGCGCGAAGCCGGGCTGCCTGGGCTGCGCGGCTACGCCCTGGCAAGCCCCTGCCGCAACTCGAAGATCGCGTAAGCAACGAAGCCGGGCTGGTTGCTGCGAGTTACGCCCGGCAAGCTATTTCACCAATTTGCCAAACCCATTCGCTTAGCCCTCGCGACGGGTTTGGGCGTCTGTTGCGTTCCTTTCACAGAGCTCTTTTAGGGAAGGTGCGCCATGCGAAAGAGATTTCTCAATGCGGCTGCCGTGCTAGCCGTCGCCGTGGCGGCGTTCGGATGCGCCTCGTCGCCGTCGCACCAACGCCGGGCGGAGGCCTCCGGTCCGCCGTCCATTCTGGCGCGTTATGTGGACGCGGACGGCAACGTATCCCGCGCCGCCATGGAAAAGGGAATGCGCTCGGATTTCGATGCGGCCGACCTCGACCATGACGGGGTGCTGCAACCGGACGAAGTACGGGCCGTAAACGAGGCGCGGGCGGCGAACTATCCGGCGGCCCCGCGCGTGATCGACTGGAACGCCAATAGCGTTGTCGAATTCAGCGAATTCGCGACCGGCTTGCGCACCATGTTCGACCAGCTCGACCGTAACGGCGACGACGTGCTGACGCCCGACGAGTTGGCCAGTCAAGGTGCCGGCACTGGCGCTGGTGGTCCGGCGGGCGGTTCAAGCCCCAGTCGCGGCCATCGGGGCGGTCACCGCGGCGGCGGCTGAGCGTTCGCCGATGCGGGGGCGCTACTTCAAATGCCCGGCCGTGCGCATGATGAAGGCGAGCACTTGCGCCACCGCTTTGTAGAGCGCTTCGGGGATTTCGGAATCGAGTTCGATGGTCGCCAGGGCTTCGGCCAGGGCGGGATTTTGCTGGATCGGAACGCCCGCTTCCTTTGCTTTGGCGATGATCGCTTCGCCGACGGCGCCGCGTCCTGAGGCGACCAGACGCGGGGCCCGCGGGCGGTCGTATTTCAGCGCCACGGCAAGCGGGTTGGCTTTCAGATCGCTCATGAGGCGTGATCCAGCAAGCGTGAGCGCCTCGGTGGAGCGGCGCTTGATCCGGATTGGAAGGCGATGTCGGAGTCCAGCGTCACCGCCGTCAGTGCGTCCGTCAGCCACGACGAATTGCTGGCGAGTTTGTTCAAGCTGTCGGGCCGGTCGGCAGTGATCGTCACCCAGGCGTGGCCGCCGCTGAGCGCGAGATTGGCGCGCACCGGTCCGAGCGGCTCGATGTCCATCGCCAGCCCGATGCGCCATACCGGCTCGGGCGATTCCGCCGTGCTGCTTTTTCCGTCGCGCGTCACGATCAATTGCGCCACCGCGGGGCCTTGCGGCGTCAGCAGCGGCACATCGAAAATCCAGCGCGTTTCGGCGGGGTTTTTCGGATCGGGCAGCGATGCCATCTGCAACAAATCCTGACGCGCCAGCGCCGCTTCGCTTCCCGTCGCCAGCAGTTTGGCGGTGAGGGCGGGAGCGGCATTCGGCGGCAGGCTCGGTTCCGCAGGGCTTTGGGCGGACGGCTGAGCGCCACGCACCGGCGGCGGCACGCTGGGCGCGGCGCTTTGCGTTTGCGGCTGGTTAGCCGGTGTCTTGGCAAGCCAGCGCTGAGCGGCCTCCGCCAATTGCGCCAGAGCGGTTTTCAGATCGGCGGGCGGGGTTTTGCCCTGCGCCAGCATCGCTTCGGTGAACAGGCCCGAGGCCAGCATCGCATTCTTGACGGCGCTTGCGTCGGGCGTCTGATCGGTCGGCAGGTGCAACGCCATCAATTGCTGCACCGCCGATTGCACCGTAGGCGGAAGATTTCCGGCAGCGCTGGCGCGCAGCACATTGGCCATCAGGACGGCCATGCCATCCTGGATCGTAGCGGCCCCGAGCCGCGCGGTGACCAGCGCCGATTGCAGCGCGGTCAGTCCGGGCGCTTCGGCGGCAGCGGTGGCGGCCTGAGGGGAT
>JAATGK010000243.1 GCA_015654715.1 Alphaproteobacteria bacterium | reverse complement strand
TTGTTCCTGACCTGCACCGCGCTAATCCAGCACGAAGTCCTTGACCTCTTCCGCCGCGAGGCCGCCCTTACCGACAGCCACGCCGAGGAAATCCCCAAGCTGGAAAGCCAGATGCTGGCTTATCAAGACCGTGCCATCGATGGCTTAAGCTCGATCACCGATCAAGCCCTGGTCTTCCGGCGCAAATGCGATGACATGAAACGCATGGCCGGCGCCCTCGAAGTGACGCGTATCCTGGGCATGGTCGAATGCGCCCGGCAGCGGGTGGTGTGCGAGAGCTTGAACGAGCTTTTGGCCGAACTCGAAGCCTTGCAAAACGCGGTGTCGTCAGGCCTCAGCGCGATCGACCGCTTCAACCAGCGCATCCTCAACGAGACGTCCGGGCTCCTCAACCACGCGCGCTGGCTGCAGCAGCGTGCCGACGCGGCCTGAACCGCGCTAGCGCGTATCCTTGACCAGCGGCGCGCCCCATTGATGCGGCGGCGGCAGATCGGCTTGCGGGCCGCCGGCCGTCACCGGCCGCGGCGGATAATTGCCGAGGCTGATCAGCCGGTCATAAAGGATGATGGCGCCCGCCATGCCGACATTGATCGAGAACTTCATCGGGATTTTCACCACGAAATCGGCGCGCTTCAGCATATCCGGCGACAACGACAGCCGTTCGGCCCCGAACACGTAGGCGGCGCGCAAGGGATGGCGGAAGCGCGGCAATTCCACCGCGTCGGGGGTGATCTCCACCGCCACCAGGGCGCAGCCGAGCGGCAGGCGGAATTCCGCGATGTCCTTGAAGCGGTAATACGGCATTGCCTGCTGGGCGCGGGAGGTGTCGGATTGGGCATCGGCCAGCTTGTGATGCGAATGGACGGTGAAGAAGAAACTGGCGTCGAAGGCGTTGGCGATGCGCGACAGGTTGCCAAGGTTCATCGCCTTGGACAGACCGTCGACGCCGACGCCGAAATACCCGCGCATGATCATCCTCCCTCTTGTCATCCCGGACGGACGCGTTAGCGTCCGAGCGGGGACCCACTAGGCGTCCCGGTGGGTCCCGGCTCGCGCGGTGCTATCGCACCGCCGGCCGGGATGACAAGGTGATGCCCCATGCCCAATCCTGTTCTGGTTGAAGTCACCCGCGGCGCGCTGGTGGAAAGCGTCCATCGCGGGGCGATTGCGGTGGCCGACGTACAAGGCGTGATCCGCTTCGCCCTCGGCGACGTCGAAACGCCGGTCTACACCCGCTCGTCGCTGAAGCCGATCCAGGCGCTGCCGCTGGTCGAGAGCGGCGCAGCGGAAGCGTTCGGCGTCAGCGACGAAGAAGTGGCGCTCGCTTGCGCCTCGCATTCCGGCGAAGCGATGCATACCGAACGGGTCGCGGCGTGGCTGGCGCGGATCGGCTGCAGCGAAGCCGATCTGATCTGCGGACCGCAGATTCCGCGCTATGAACCGACTTCACAAGCCATGGCAGCGACTCAGCAGAAGCCCTCAAGACTCCACAACAATTGCTCCGGTAAGCACACCGGATTCCTGACCGTTGCCAAGCATCTGGGAGCCCCGATCACCGATTATGTAGCCATCGGACACCCGGTCCAGCAGGCAGTGCTCACAGCGGTTAAGAGACTGTCGGGATTCAATGATCCGGCTTGGGGCATCGACGGCTGCGCGGCGCCGAACTTTGCCCTGCCGCTGGCCGCCTTCGCCCGCGCCCTCGCCCGCCTCGCCGGAACCCAGACGCCGGGCGCCGCCCGCATCCTGCACGCGATGGCGGCCTATCCCGAACTGGTGGCCGGCACCGGACGGCATGGTACGGCGCTGATGCGAGCCGCCAAAGGCAAGGCGGTGGTGAAAGTCGGTGCCGAAGGTGTCTATGCGGCAATGCTGCCGGAGCTCGGGCTCGGCGTTGCCCTCAAGATCGACGACGGCGCCGCGCGCGGCGCGGAAACCGCGATCGCGGTGATTCTCGAAAAGCTGAAGGTGATCGCGGTCAGCGCCGGTCTGGCAAGCGCGCCGGTCGTCAACACCCGCGGAACCATCGTCGGCGAACGGCGGGCAGCAGAGGCGCTTAGGGGGATTGAACTTTAACACACCCTCCCCTTGAGGGCAGGGGAATCGCATATGGGATTTGAGGGCCTATTGCGTGTGGCCACGAACAGGATTCTGAAGACGTCTTCCGCATTATGGAGGGTGTCGGATGGTCGGGTTCAA
>JAATGK010000252.1 GCA_015654715.1 Alphaproteobacteria bacterium | reverse complement strand
CTGCACTGGATGCTTGACGTTGCCTTCAACGAAGATGGCGACCGGACCAGAAAGGACCACGCCCCCGAGAACCTCGCCATCCTCAGAAAGCTCGCTCTCAATATCCTGCGAGCCCATCCGGCCAAGTTCTCTATCCGCCAGGAAATCAAGTCCGCAGGCTGGGACGACACATTCCTCCTCAGCCTGCTTAGCCATATGCAATAGCCCTGACCTTGAGGGAGGGGCGAAAGCTTTCAATACGTCGCCAGCGGCTGTTTGTTTTGGCGGGCCAGTTTGTCGGCGGCTTCCATCTCTTTGCTGTAAAGCTGGACCTTCGACACCCAGCAGCTGCTATTGCGCGAATCGAAGGCGCCGCCGCCGCGCAGCACGACGCGGTCGCCGCGATCGACGCAAGTGCCGAAACCGCCGAGCGGACGGAAGCCGGCGCCCATTGCGAAGTCGAGGTCGTCGCAGACCCCCTGCACGCTGATCAGATATTTGCGTCCGAAGCGGTCGTTGACGATCATCGAATGCTTGTCGCGCGAGCCCCAGCCATCGACGTCGTGGTGGCGCAGGCAAATGTAACCGCCGGACGGCTTGTTGGCGGCAGGCGGCGGATTGTCGGCGGCGAATGCCGGCGCACTGGCCAGCAACAGCGCCGCTAGGATAATTTGGGTTTTCATGGCTGTCAGGTCTCCTGAGAACTGATCCAGCGTTCTATAAGATCAAAGCGCGGATGAATGGCATGTGAACTACCGCCCTCTGCGATACTTCGTTACGCATTTCACAAATTTCATCTTAGAGGATGCATCATGGCCCTGCCCCCCGTTCTATGCGCCATCTGCGGACAGACCAAACCCGCGGCGGAAACCACGCCCGGCATCCTGGTGCGCCCGGCGATCGATGCTTTGATCCGCAGAAAGCACCCCAACTGGACGCTGAACGATTCCATCTGCGCCGCCTGTCACAACAGCTTCCGCACCGAGTACGTCATGGAGCAGGTGCAGAAGGATAGCGGCGAGATGTCGGCGCTCGAAGCCGAAGTCGTGGAAAGCATCCGCCAGAACCAGATCGTCACCGACAACCTCAACAAGGAATTCGAGACCAACCAGACCACCGGCGCCAAAGTCGCCGACAAAGTGGCCTCGTTCGGCGGCTCGTGGAAATTCATCTTCATCTTCTTCAGCGTGATGGCGGTCTGGATTGTCGTCAACTGCCTGACGTTTTTGTGGCGGCCGTTCGATCCCTTCCCCTTCATTCTGTTCAACTTGGTTTTGTCGATGCTGGCGGCGATCCAGGCGCCGATCATCATGATGAGCCAGAACCGCCAGGAAACCCGCGACCGGATGCGGGCGGAGAACGATTATCAGGTCAACCTCAAGGCCGAGATCGAGGTCCGGGTGCTGTCGGAGAAAATGGACCAGCTCCTGCACCACCAGTGGCAGCGCCTGCTTGAAATCCAGCGCATGCAAACCGAAATGATAGAAGACTTGGCCAGCCGCACGAAAAGCTAGATAATTTGTCTGTCGCAAGGGGTTTCACGCATGTTCCATATCCTCGGCTGGATGTTTTTTGGCCTGATCGCCGGCTTCATCGCTTCGATGATCGTTCGCGCCCACGGCCAGGGCTGCATCATCAACATCGTGCTCGGCATCGTCGGCGCGGTGGTCGGCGGCGCGATGTTCCGCTTCCTGGGCGCCCAAGGGCCTTACGGCTTCTTCTGGTCGCTGTTTGTATCGGTGATCGGCGCCATCGTGGTGCTGCTGGTGTGGCAAGCCATAACCGGCAAGAGAACGCTTCGATAGGGAGGACGTCGTGCGCGCTGGCTGGTTTATGGCGGCCTTGTGGTTCGCAGGCTTATGGTTCGCAGGAGGGGCGGGCGCGCAGCCGATCCTGCTCTCGGGAACCATCGGCAAGGCGCCGGTTTTTCTCGATCTCGACCGCACCGGCGATACGGTTTCGGGCTGGTATTTCTATCTGAAGGCCGGCAAGCAGATCCGGCTCGACGGCAAGCTCAATCCGAACGGCCTGTTCGATATTCAGGAATACACCGCTTCCACCAACAGCCGTACCGGCTCCTTCAAGGGCCGCATCAAGGACAGTCACTGGTCCGGCACTTGGACCGACGCTGCGGGCAAGCGGTCCACCGGCATCGTCTTCGACGAAGTGCGCGGCACACTGAAAAATGCCGACGGGCGGCTGCGCTGCGCCGTGCGGGCCAGGGATACCGATTTCGGTACCCGCACCAAAGAGAGCCTCGATCTCACGCTGAAAGCCGGGCGCGTCAAGGCGCTGAACCTCAGCCTCGTTGAAAAGACGCAAGGCGGTGAGGCGCAAAGCTGCCGGCTTGATCTGTCCGACCTGAAGCAGGTACCGACACCGGTCGGCATTCTCTTGCACGCCCGCGGCGATCGCCCCAGTAGCGAGCATCACTGCAGCGTGCGCCTGTTCGCAGCGGGCGATTACCTCGTCACCCGCATCGGCGATTCCAGTCAGGAAAACGACGATTGCCGCGCCGCCCAGTTCTGTACCCCGCGCACATTCTGGCTGGGCCTGGTGGTCAACCGGCAAACGCAGGTCTGCAAACAGGTGAAGTGACTAATTCTTCAACGGCAGATCGCCGTCTTGCGGGACGTAAACCTGCACCTTGGTCACGACGCAGCCCTCGCGGTCGCCCATGGTGTTGGCAACAACGATGTCGCCCTGGGCAAGGCAGGTGAACTGCGCCGACAAGCCGAACCCGACAGCCGACTGCAGGTGATAGCAACTCGTCGTGACCCGCACCGGCGGGTTCTTGTGGCCAAGCGAGTTCTGAACCCAAATCTGGTTGGCCTTGAGCGGCCGCGCCACATAGCTCAGCTTGGTGTCGATGCATGACGGCCGGGCGGGCAGCGGGGCGGGCGATTCGTCTGCGATGGCGCCCCCCGCGCGTGCGGCGATCAGCGCGAGCGTAGCGGCAGAGGTAAGAATGGCGATGTTTTTGCGGGTCATGGACGCCTCCATTGTTCGCCATTCTACAACTTACCGGCGGAACCCGCCATGAACGCCTCTCTTGCCTTCCGGTTCATTCGCGGGTGTTATCTTGGGGTCGAATTGCAGAGGCTTCCCCACATGCTCAGAACCATAGGCGCCGCCCTCCTCGCCGCCGCTTTCGTTGCCCCTCTGGCAGGCCCCAGCGGCGCCGCGCCCGTCACCGACTGGAAGCAGGTCGCCAAGACCGTCGACAGCATCCAGACCGCCGCGGGAATCTCGTTGAAAAAGCGCATGGCGGCCTGCCAGATGACCGTCCATCCGGAAGCTTCGTGGACCGAGACCCGCACGGTGGCGTGGCCCGACTACGGCGCCAAGCCGGGCGATACCGTTCTCAAGCTGGTGTTCGACGTCCCGCCGGCGCCGGCGCAGCCTGGACCGGGCGGCAAACCCAATCCGCCGCAGAAGAACGTCGCGGCGTTCTGGGTGATCTCGAAGGGCCAAGCCTCGCCGCTCAGCGCCTGGGCCAAAGCGCTGCAGCAGCGTCCGGTCCCGCTCGGCTACGACTCCAGCAACAACTGCTGATCGTCAGCGGCTCGCCGACGGCAGAATACGCGCCCGGTTGAGCAGATCGACGAGATCCTGGGTGGACATCGCCCAGGTTCCCGCAATGGTTTCGTCGACACCCGCGAGGGCTTCCGCGACCTTGTTGAGCATGGTTCGCCGCGGCGAGTCTTCGGTCCAGTTGAACCCCACCTGCGCACCATAACGGGTACCACGGTCGACCACGAACTCGGCAATGTCGGCGAAGGCGTAATGGTGCTTGAAGCCAATCGTATCGACCCACACCAGCTCTTGCGGCCCGATTTCCAAACGCGCGGGATGAACGATGCGCCACACGCCAAGGGCACAGGCGCCGGCCAGGATGGCCGCGCAAAGCAGCGGATTCAGCGTCCAGATGCCGGAGCGTCCGGACACCAGCACGCCGACGACAGCGACCGCGATGGCGAGCGGAATAATGCCGCGGGTCAGCCACGACTCCTGAACGGTGGTCGGCGGCGTTTCCCAACTGTCCAGCATTCCCTGCCCCCGGTCTTGTCCGTAAAGCGAGCTTAAGGGCCGGGCGTCGCCGAAGCCAGAGCGTGCTGGCGGCGGCGGGCAAGGTAGCAAGCCGCGATCACGGCGGCGGCGATGCCGGATGCCGCGCCGACGCCAAGCGCCCATCGTGGTCCCAGCACGTCG
>JAATGK010000490.1 GCA_015654715.1 Alphaproteobacteria bacterium | reverse complement strand
GGCTCGCCCAGCATCTCCACCGCCGCGCCATGACGCGCCATGATATCCTGCGGAAGATAGACGCGATCGATCTGGCGGAAATCCTTGCCGCAATCCTGCAAATGATTGATCACCTGCAACGCGGCGCACAGGGCATCGTTATACGGCCAAGAAGCGCGATCCTCGCCGTGAACATCGAGCACATAGCGGCCGACCGGCATGGCGCTGTAGCGGCAATAATCGATCAATTCGTCCCAATCGGCATAGCGCAGCTTGGTGACATCGCGGCGAAAGGCTTCCAAGAGATCGGCGGCATGATCGGTCGAGAGCCCGCGGCTCTCCAGCGCTTGGCGCAACTTGACGCCTTCGGGCGAAACGTCGGAGGCGCCCATCAAGGTCAGGCGCATATCTTCCAAAAGCCGCAGCTTGTCGTCGGGCGAGGCGGTGGCGCTGTCGGCGACATCGTCGGCGGTGCGAACGAAATTGTAGAACGCGAGAATCGCCGGACGGTGGCGCGCGGCAATGACGAACGACGCGACGGGAAAATTCTCGTCGTGGTGTCCCTTGCCGGATTTCAGTGCCGCCGCTTCGTTCATCACTTTGCGATCACGCTTTCTCTATTGCCTGGACACGGCCCTTCCACATCCCACCGCGTCCGCGCCAGTGTTGAATGGCGGAATCGATGGTGAATGCAGCATAAAAGACGCCAATCAGCGGCAAAGCCAAGCCCCAGAACGGCGATCGCCGGTAAAAATGCAGGATCGGCTGAAAACAAACTGTCATCAGAGTCCAGCTCAAAGCACCGAAGACCGCACTCAAACCGCCGACGGCGAGCCCTGCCAAGGGTACAACGTAGAGCAGCACCATGCCTAGAACGGTGGCAAGCAGAATCAGCGGCGAATAGCCGAGCTGAGCATAGGCTGAGCGGACAATCATGGCGCGAATGTCGGCGATTCTCGGGTAGGGACGGGTCGAGACGGCGCGCTCGGTAAGCCCCAGCCAGATCGGGCCTTGCGCCTTCAGAAGGCGGCCCAAGGCGCAATCGTCGATGATTTCGCTGCGGATCGCCGCAATCCCGCCCGCCCGTTCCAGCGCGCCCCGCCGCACCAGCATCGCGCCGCCCGCCGCGGCCGCAGTCCGCGCGCGCGGATTATTCACCCAGCGGAACGGATACAGCATGTCGAAAAAGAACACGAAGGCGGGAATGAGGAACTTCTCCGCGAAGCTTTCGCAACTCAGCCGCGCCATCAGCGACACCAGCACGTAACGCCCCGCCTCGGCCCGCGCCACCAAAGCTCTCAAATTGTCGGAAGTGTGTGAAATGTCGGCATCCGTGAGCCAGAGATACGCCGTATCCGCTTTGGCGACGCCTTGGCTGACGGCGAACAGCTTGCCGGTCCAGCCTGGCGGATGCGGCGCGCCATCGAGAACTTCCACCCGATCGCTGCCCAGCGCGCGCACGACAGCGGCGGTGCCGTCGTCGCTCTGGTCGTCGACCACGATGATCTTGAACGCGCCGGGATAATCCTGGGCGATGAGGCTTTGCACGCACGCCCCGATGCCCTCGGCCTCGTTACGGGCCGGAACCACGGCCGTCACGGAAGGCCACAGGGCAGGTTCTGCCAGCACGCCGTCGTCGCGTTCGCGAGCGAGCCAGAACCAGCCGCGGCCGAACACCAGCACCAGCCAGACCGCCAGCGCCAGAAAGCTGATCAGCACCGCGGCGATCATTGCAAATATCCGGCCGCCTTGAACCAGGCGAGCGCATCTTTCAGCGCTTCGGCATACGGGCGGGCGCTGTAACCGAGTTCGCGGCGCGCCTTCGCCGACGAGAAAAACATATGATACTTCGCCATTTTCAGCGCATCGGCGGTGACGAACGGCTCCTTGCCGGTGAGCGTCGCTAGCCCTTCGGCAATCCAAGCGATGGGATAAAGCGGAGCCCGCGGCAGATTAATGGTCGGCGCTTTGCGGCCCACGAGCCCGGCAATCACCGCCAGCATTTGGCGCAACGACACGTCCTCGCCGCCAAGAATATAGCTTTCGCCGATGCGCCCCTTTTCCAGCGCCAGCAAATGCCCCGCGGCGACGTCATCGACATGCACCAGATTGAGGCCGGTATCGACAAAGGCCGGAATCTTCCCCGTCGCCGCTTCGACGATGATGCGCCCGGTCGGCGTCGGCTTGATATCGCGCGGCCCGATTGGCGTGGACGGATTGACGATCACCGCCGGCAGTCCCTCGCCCGCCATCTCTTCGACCAGCCGTTCGGCCACCTGTTTCGACCGCTTGTAAGCGCCGATGGCGCTCTCTGCGGTATGGCGGCAGGTTTCGTCAACGGCCACACCATCGGTGCGCGCCTTCAAAGTCGCGACCGACGAGGTATAGACGATGCGCTCGACACCGGCGGCGCGCGCCGCTTGCATCACCGCCCGCGTGCCTTCCAGATTGTTGCGGACGATCTCTTCCGGGTCGCGCGCCCACAGCCGGTAATCGGCCGCGACATGAAACAAATAGCGCGCGCCTTGCAGCGCTTGGGTGAGGCCGTCGCGGTCTTTCAGGTCGCCGGTGACGATCTCGGCGCCCAAACCTTCGACGTTATCCAGCCGCGACGACTCCCGTACCAGAAGGCGCAAGCCGAAGCCTTTTTCCTTCAACTGCCGCGCCACCGCCGAGCCAACAAATCCCGTTGCACCGGTGACAAAAGCAAGATCGCCGCTCATGCTTTCTCCTTGCCGCGGCCCAAGGCGCGACGGCCTTCCACCAACTGCCAGAGCAGCAGCGCCGGCACGCCGACCGCAACGTCGCGCGCCCGTTTCAATAGCGAGACCGCCAGCCCGATCTCCGGCCCGGCACCGAACACCGGAGCGAGCGCGGCATAGCCGGCTTCCTGCACGCCGATGGCGGAGGGAATGAAAACGGTGACGCTCCGGAGCGCCCCGAGCAGCGCCTCAATCGTCAGAGCGGAAAGAATGCTGATATGGGCGCCGCAGAATTGCAGGATCAGCCAAATCCACACCCCGGAGAGGATCCAACTGAGCAGATGGAAGGTGGCCGACAGCGTCAGCCGCAGCGGCTTTTGATAGAAGCCATGCAGGGCCTCAGAAAACGCTTCGGTGTGGCTGACGGCAGCCGGTAACAAGCGGCTGGCGAGCTTCTCGGCAAGCTGGGTGCCCTTGCGCTGCAAGATGACAAACGCGGCGGCGGCCGGGATCAGCAGCGCGGTGCCGAGGATCATGCCGTCGGCATACGGCGCCAGCGTGGGGCTGGTCTTGAGCTGGCTCACGCCGAGCAAGAGACCCAGAATGAGGAAAGCGATCTGGCCCATCAGCTCGGTGGTGACGTCGACCATCATCGACGCATAAGCGAGCGGCGCCGGAACTCCGCCGAGGCTGGCGGCGCGGGCGCCGATCACCATGCCGCCGATCTGGGTAAAGGGGAGAAGATCGCTGGACGAATCGCGCACTTGGCGGCCGCACACCAGCACCAGCCAGGGTACGCCGTGTCCCGACAACAGGGCGTACCAAGCGGTGCCGAGACAGGCTTCCACCGCCAAGCCGGCAAGGCAGATCGCCACGAACCCGCCCCAGCCAACCTTGGAGGCGGCGTCCCAGACCGACCCGATTCCGATCTGCCAAACCAAGAAGATCGCCAGGGCGAGCCCGACGACCAGCGCAACAACGGCCCCGATTTTCATGTCACAGATAGATGTTATGTCTTCCTTGGTCCGGACAAAAACCGCCGAACCAGCCGCACCATGGCCGGAACGAACGACGGCCGCAACAGGCGGCTGCGGTTAGCAAATTTGAATAAGTCTAACCAGCGCTCGCGAAATCCGCAAAGCGGCCGCGGCGCAGGTGCCCGGCCCGTGCGATCACTTCCGGCGCCAACAACGCCGCCAGCTCGTCGCTGTAGCGATAGCCGGGGGCGGAGCCGGGATAAGCGCTGAGGGCGGGATGCAGGTAAACCTCGCTGACGCCATCGGGCAGATTGTCGAGGAGCGCGGCAACGCGCTTAGCCGTCATTGCCCCCGACCACGCCAATCCGAACACCGCATCGGGCGACCAGATGCCACCCGCCCACAGCCGGTCCTTGAGGCGGGCACCAACGAAGCGTTCCACCCCGCCGCCACTGACGCCCGGCTCAATGCGGCGCAGCACGTCGATGGGCTCGATCGGCACGCGCACACTGCGCAGGCCATAACGGCGGCCAATCTTCACCAGCAGCCCCCCGATGGTTGGATGCAGATGAAAATGCTTGTGAGCGTTGACGTGATCGAGCTTCAAACCGGTTGAGGCGAAAGCGGCAAACTGGGCTTCGATTTCGGCGGCGAGTTGGCGGCGGACTTTCGGTCGGAAGAACATCCCAAACGAGGCGCGCACCATGTCGGTGCGGAAATTTCCATCCGGCCCGACCAACGCCGGAATCTGCGATGACGGCAGCACCGGCCTCCCCTCCACCAGCACCAGATGCAGGCCGACGCCGAGGGTCGGACAGGCCTTGGCCAGCTTGACCGCCTCGGCGGCGCCGGGCGCAGCTACCATTAAGCTGGTGCAGGTAAGAATGCCCTCGCGATGGGCGCGCATCACCGCTTCGTTGACCTCGGGCGCCGCCCCGAAGTCATCGGCCGTGATGATGACGCCTTTCTCAGCCATTAGCTGACGATCATATCCTCGCGCGTTTTCAAGAAGTCGAAGAACTCGACGCCTTCGCGCAACCGGCGCATCAGCATTTCCGGCGAGGTGATCATCTCGCCGACGATCTCGGCGATCTTTGAGGGACGGAAGTAGTATTGCTTGTAGAACCACTCCACCGCTTCGAAAATCTCGGTGTGGCTGAGGTTTTCGTAATTCAGCGGCGCGATCTGGGTGCCATCGTCGGTCAAGAGATCGACGTCGGAGGCGAACCAGCCGTTTTCCTTGGCCTGATTGTAAAGGAAGGTGCCGGGATAGGGCGCCGCCAGCGACACCTGCAAGGTGCGCGGGTTCACTTCCTTGGCGAAGTTCAGCGTCTCGATGATGGTTTGCTTGGTTTCGCCCGGCAAACCCAAGATGAACGTGCCGTGCACCAGGATGCCGAGCTCGTGGCAATCCTTGGAGAAGCGCCGCGCCACATCCACGCGCAAACCCTTTTTGATGTTGTGCAGGATCTGCTGATTGCCGCTCTCATAACCGACCAGCAGGATGCGCAGGCCGTTGTCCTTCATGATTTCGAGCGTCTTGCGCGGCACATTGGCCTTGGCATTGCACGACCAGGTAACGCCGAGCTTGCCGAGTTCCTTGGCCAGCGCTTCGACCCGTTCGATGTTGTCGGTGAGGGTGCCGTCGTCGAAGAAGATTTCGCGCACCTGCGGGAAATTCTTTTTCACGTATTTCACTTCTTCGATCACGAACGGAATCGAATGGGTGCGGTAGTTGTGGCCCGAAATTGTCTGCGGCCACAGGCAGAAGGTGCAGCGTGATTTGCAGCCGCGTCCGGTGTACCACGACATGTACGGGTGCTTGAGATAGCCGCCGTAATAGTTCTCGATTTTCAGGTCGCGCTTGTAGACCGGCAGCGGCGACGGCAGCCTATCCATGTCGGTCAGGATGGCGCGTTCGGCGTTGTGGACGATGGCGCCGGATTTGTCGCGATAGGAAATACCGGCGAGGCCATCCCACTTGGCGCCATTCGCCAGCTCCTGGATCGTGAACTCGTATTCGTTGCGAGCAACGAAATCGATCGCCGGTTCGGCTTGCAGACTTTCGGTCGGCTGCACCGAAACCTTGGAGCCGATGAAGCCGATGATCGCTTTCGGATTCTTCTCCTTGATCATCCGCGCCGTTTTGCAGTCGGACTTGAACGACGGCGTCGAGGTGTGCAGCACGATCAGCTCGTGGTTTTTGACGTCGTCTTCGATGTCCTTGAAATGCAGCTTGTGCGGCGGCGCATCGATCAGCTTGGAGCCTTCCACCATGGCGGCGGCTTGGGCGAGCCACGTCGGATACCAGAACGACTTGACCTCGCGCTTCATCTGATAGCGCGCACCGGCTCCGCCGTCGTAACCGTCAAAAGAGGGCGCCTGCAAGAACAACGACTTCATTACTATTCCTCACCGATTGGACAACGCACCATTTTCGTGAACCTCGAGGCGCTCGTTTTGCCAGACTACGGCTCGGCCGAAAAGTGAAGCCAGAAAGACGCAGAACGATAGCACATCGCGCAGCGGAAGAAGCCAGTACGGCCCTGCCGGGCTCAGGAACACCTTATCGATGTGCCATTTGAGCATGGCCCGCGCAAGGAGGGTAGCACCAAGTACGAGAACTGCGAGCGGCGCAGCGCCCGTCAGTATTACCCCCAAGAGGGCTATGGGAAATGCGTGGGTCACGAGGGAACCGACATGACCGCCGGGATCAACCGTGCGGATCGTCCGCATCCAGCGCAGTTCATGGCTAAACCATTCGCCCAGTCCGGTTTCTGTCGCGGCGTGGCGCACTGCGAAAGGCGGAATTGCAACATCGTAACCTTTTTCGCGGACCGCCTCGCCAATGGCGTGATCATCGGCCAGGCGAAAGGCAAATGCCACAAAGCCGCCCAATTCGGTGAGCAGCGGCCGCTTGATGGCAATGGTCGAACCGAAACAGGGCGACGCCAGATGAAGCCCAAGGCCCGTGGTCACATTGGGAAGAAAATGGTAGCTCACCCCCATGGCGGACAGCCGCGACACCAAGCCCGTTGCGCCCCAGCCGGTATAAACACAAGTGACGGCCCCGACATTCTCGGGCGCGAGCGCGGCAGCAACTTTGCGAAGATAATCGGGCTCGACGGCAATATCGCTGTCGCTGAGGACCAGGATATCGTGGCGGACCGCGCTCTCCATATTAACAAGGTTGGAGACTTTCGGGTTGCTGCC
>JAATGK010000153.1 GCA_015654715.1 Alphaproteobacteria bacterium | reverse complement strand
CGCAGGAACAACAGCTCCTTGGCTTCGGCCGCCGATTTGGCGACGGTGGCGGTGGAAATGGTCTCGAAGACTTTGGCCACCGCCGGCATCGCCCCGTTGGGCAAACGGCCGAGGGTCTTCCAGCGCTGCAGCATCTCCTTGCAGCCGCCCCAGGCCGGGACCAAGCCGACGCCGCATTCGACCAGACCGATATAGCTTTCGGCATGAGCCTGTACCGCAGCGCAGTGCAAAAGGATTTCGCAACCGCCGCCGATCGCCATGCCGGACGGCGCGCCGACGACCGGGAACGGCGCATATTTGAGGGCTTTGTAGGTCGCCTGACCTTCGGCGACCGTCTGTTCCAGGATCGGCCAAGCAGCGATGTTAAGCGCAAACAGCGCGAGGCCGAGATTGGCCCCGGCCGAGAAATTGCTGCCTTCGTTGTAGATTACCAGCGCCTTGAACTCGCGCTCGACCAGCCGGAGCGATTTGCCGAGTAGAGACATAATATCGGGATCGATGGTGTTGAGCTTGGAAGTGAATTCGAAACAAGCGACGCCGTCGCCGATGTCCCACAGCGCAGCGGACCCGTTCTTGAGCAACGGCTTGCGGGTGAGCTTGATGTCTTCCAAGAGTAGCACGCCTTCGGGGCGGACGATGTCGCGATAAGTGCCGTCGGTCGACAGCATCTGACGGCGACCGTCTTCGACGCGGTAGAAGCTGCGCCCGGCAGCGGTGCGCAAGAGTTCCGGCACCGGCAGGCCGTCTTGTTCCAGTCGCGCGACGAACCAGTCGACGCCAAGCTGATCGATCAGTTCGAACGGGCCGAATTTCCAGGCGTAGCCGAGCCGCATCGCCTCATCCACCGCCGCAACGTCGTCGGCGACTTCCGGTACCAGCAGCGCGGCATAAGACAAGGTGCGCGCCATCACGGCCCAGGCATAGCGCCCGGCTTTGCTGTCGGCCGACACCAGCGGTTTGAACTTTCTCGGCAGGTCATGGTCGGCTTTCATCAACGGCCGGTACGCGCCGGTGATGAGCGAGATTGCCTCTTTGACCTTGCCGCCGTTGGCGCGGTTGAGACGATAGAAGCCGCCTTTGCCTTTGCGCCCGGTATAGCCCTCGGCAACCATGTGCGCGATCAGTGGAAATTCACGGACGGCGGCATGGAACGGATCGGCCGCCGGTAACGCTCCCACCATGCTCGCCTCGATGTGCGGCATCAGATCGAGACCGACGAGATCCAAAAGGCCGAACACGCCGGTTTTCGGAATACCCATCGGCTTGCCGATCACAGCATCGGCCTCTTCCACCTCCAGCCCGCCGTCGAACGCCGCAGCCACTGCCGTCTGCAGCCAGTAGATGCCAAGGCGGTTGCCGATGAAGCCGGGGCGGTCCTTGCAATGCACGACGCTTTTGCCGAGGGAGAAATCGGCAAAGTGTTCGACGGCCGCCACCGCATCGCGGCGCGTCTCGGGCCCCGACACCAACTCCAAGAGCCGCATATAGCGCGGCGGGTTGAAGAAATGGGTGATGAGGAAATCGCGGGCAAAGCCCTCGCCCAGGCCACCCACCAGCGCCGTCAGCGGAATGGTGGAGGTGTTGGACGAAACCACCGATCCGGGTTTCCGCGCGGCATCGATGCGGCGGTAAAGCGCCTGCTTGATGTCGAGACGTTCGACCACGGCTTCGATGATCCAATCGCAGTCCGCCAGCTTGCCGAGGTCGTCCTCGATATTGCCGGGCGCAACGAGGCGCGCAGCGGCTTTGGACATGAACGGCGCCGGATCGGCCTTCAGCATTTTCGCGATGGCGCCTTCGGCGATGGCGTTGCGGCTCGCGGCGCCCGGCGGAACGATGTCGAGCAGCAGCACGGGCACACCCGCGTTGGCGACATGGGCGGCGATACCCGCGCCCATCACACCGGCGCCGATGACGGCAACTTTGGCGATTGCTGCCATCACACCGCCTCCAAGACTGTTGCAATGCCTTGACCGCCGCCGATGCATTGCGTGGCGAGGCCATAACGGCCACCTTGGCGCTTCAACAGCGACGCCGCCTTGCCGGTGATGCGCGCGCCGCTGGCTCCGAGCGGATGGCCGAGCGCAATGGCGCCGCCGTCGATGTTGACAACCGCGGGATCGAGATCGAGATCGCGGATGCAGGCCAGCGACTGTGACGCAAACGCCTCGTTTAGTTCGACGACATCGAGCGCATCGGCCTTGATGCCAGCCCGGTCGAGCGCCTTGCGGCTGGCCGCCACCGGTCCGATGCCCATGATTTCCGGCGCACATCCGGCGACCGCGATGGCGGCAATGCGGGCCAGCGGCTTGAGGCCGTTGCGCTCGGCATACTCGGCGGTACAGACCAGCACGACCGCGGCGCCAT
>JAATGK010000003.1 GCA_015654715.1 Alphaproteobacteria bacterium | reverse complement strand
GACTATTAATCGAGTCGAATCCAGGCAACTGGAAAGCGGCGGGCTTCGGCCCGCCGTTTTTTTGCGCGCGGCGGCGAGCGCCAATGCAATTGGAACCAAAGATCAGCGATCGTCCGGCTGGCCAGAAAGTGCGCGTGTGATTCGTGGCTTCAATTTGCGCCCCGCCTCGGTGAGATACACTAGGCGCCGGCGGCCGTCCTCGGGATGGCTAGCCACCGTCACCAGCGCACCGCCGAGATCCTCGAGCTGTGCCGAGCCGTCGGTGCCGCGCAAGCGATCGACCGCGCGCGACACCAGGCTTTCGCTATAGCCCGACAGATAAACGAGGTCCTTGATGGCAATGCCGTCGCGTTCGCAGATGTGCAGGAACAGCACAACGCCCGGCAGCGACACGTCGCGGCTCGACAGACGCATCGCTTCGATCAGCGCCAGCAATCGCGCGCAAGGACCCGGTCCCGCAGCCATCGCGGCCCCTCAATCGAGGTTGATCATCGGGTGCCGGCCCGCGCCGGTTCGGGCGCATGCCCCAAGCCATCATGCCGGCGCTCGCGCCGTTCACGCATGGTGAGACTGGCATCCGGATATTGCTCTTGGATATCGCGCAAATAACGCTGCAGCGCGTTCTGATGCTCGGCGGCCTCGACATAGTCGCCCGCATCGATGTCGACGACGATCTGCGCCCGTAACCGCATTTGCTTGCCCCGCTCCGGCCATTCCACAGAATGACTATGTATTAGCAATATGATTGTTTAGCACAGATATAGCGCTACCGTAAATATATGCGCATCTGCAAACAACGTACGATGCGACTCATTCACAGGTTAAAAAGCCCTGCCCCGCCTCGCCAAAAACACCCAGCAGCGCGGGCTTCCTTGCCCGACACAAAAAAGCATGGGTGCGGGGGCACCCATGCTCAAGGAGGAGAAGAACGGAGGACAATCTCCGCTTACGCCAGGCCCTGCTCCAAATCCGCAATGATGTCGGCGGCATCTTCGAGACCGATCGAAACCCGCACCGTGTCTTCGGACGCGCCCGCTTCGATGAGTTCTTGTTTCGAAAGCTGGCTGTGCGTGGTCGAAGCCGGGTGAATGATGAGGCTGCGCGTATCGCCGATGTTGGCGAGATGGCTGAACAGCTTCGCCGAGTTCACCAGCTTCTTGCCCGCCTCGAAACCGCCTTTGACGCCGAAGGTGAAGACACTGCCCGCGCCTTTGGGGCTGTACTTCTTGAAGCGGGCGTAGTTCTCGTCGCCCTCGAGACCGGCGTAATTCACCCACGACACTTGCGGGTGCTTCTTCAGCCAAGTGGCGACGGTGAGCGCATTGTCGGAATGCTTCTGGATGCGGAGCGGCAGCGTTTCGATGCCGGTCAATATCAGGAAAGCGTTGAACGGCGACAGCGCCGGTCCCAAATCGCGCAAGCCGAGCGTGCGCGCGGCGATAATGTAGGAGATGTTGCCGAACGTCTCCCAGAACTTGAGGCCGTGATACGACCCGTTCGGCTCGGTGAGCGTCGGGAACTTACCGTTGTTCCAGGGAAACTTGCCCGAGTCGACGATCACGCCGGCGATCGAGTTGCCATGCCCGCCGAGGAACTTGGTGGCCGAATGCACGATGACATCGGCGCCCCATTCGAACGGCCGGATGAGATAAGGCGTTGCCAGCGTGTTGTCGACGATCAGCGGAATGCCGGCGTCGTGGGCGATCTTGGCGATCGGCTCCAAGTCGGTAATGACACCGCCCGGATTGGCGATGCTCTCGACCCAAATTGCCTTGGTCTTCGGCCCGATCTGCGCTTTGAACGTCTCCGGCTTGGTCGAATCCGCCCACTTCACGCCCCAACCGAATTTTTTGAAGGCATGATTGAGCTGATTGACGGTGCCGCCGTAGAGCTGACGTCCGGCCACGACGTCATCGCCCACGTCGAGCAGCGGATAGAGCGCCAAAAGCTGTGCCGCATGCCCGGAGGCAACGACCAGCGCACCGACACCGCCCTCCAGCGACGCCACGCGTTCTTCCAGAACCGCGTTGGTGGGATTGCCGATACGCGTATAGATGTTGCCGAATTCCTTGAGACCGAAACGGTTGGCGGCCTGATCGGTGTTGTCGAAGACGTAGGACGTCGTCTGATAGATCGGCGTCGTCCGCGCCTGGGTCGTAGGATCGGGCTTGGCGCCCGCGTGAATGCTGCGTGTTGCGAAGCCTGGTTCGGCCACGGCAGAAACTCCTTTTTTCGTAGATGCAGTTGATGCTTTAGCGGCAGAGGCGCCGGAGGCAGAGGAAGACCCCCTCCAGTCCGATCCGTCCTTCCGCTTTTTCTTGGATTTCCTAAAAAACCATACCATTGTCGTTGTCCATAAACTGACGGTTCAAG